>NZ_DATJIY010000061.1:0-52344 GCF_035492835.1 Dinghuibacter sp. | reverse complement strand
GATCCAAGTCAACTTTTTCAACGAGGCATTTTTATTCGTCCACGCCCAATACCAGGTGGGCGTCTCCGAGAACGCGGCCCCGACACTCTACTACAGCCTGGGCGTCGCCGGCAACATCTCGAGCGGGCACAAGGGTCCGCCGGTGCGGTTCCGCTAGGCGCTTCCGCGGCCCGCGCCCCCGCGCCCCAAGCCTTCGCGTGCCCCCCGCCCCCCCGCCCCCGCCTTCGAGTGCCCCGCCGCGAAAATAAAGTTGCCTCCGGCTTATGGAATTTTGCGGGTTCCTGCATCTTAATGGACATGAAGTATCTGAGATGGATGTGGCTGCCCCTCGTGCTGCTCGCCCTTACATGGGTCGCCCGGATGCCCCCGCAACGCTATTCGGTCAAGCGGATCGCCATGCCTGATTATTATGGCAAGTCATTCCACGGTTTTACCCGGCAGTCCCTGGATCAGCATCCAAGGGATTATCTGCCGCTGCGGCTCACCGGCAAACCTGACACAGACAATGTGCTACTGGCCTATGCCCGTATCCGGGTAGCGGAAATCAGGAACGCGCACGATACCCTCCACGGAGTGAAATTTCTTTGGAGTGACAGCGTAACCTATGGAACCGTCATGACTGCCCTGGATGTCCCGGGGATCGGTGAGATTAAAACATACATGCTGTATGCCGATAGCCTGTGGATATTAAATACCGACTACGTCGTCGACTCCGCGCGGCTAGTCGTTCCCAGGCCCATCGACTAATTGACATTACATGGCGACGGTTTGCTCAATGAGATTTGATCTATCGACGACATGCACGACAAAAACAACGGCAAGTGCATAAAAGGCCAATGAGTTATAAAAAGGATAACCGATTGGTTCGAATTCCCGGAAAAATAGCGCGTAATATTCTTCGCAACTCCTTCCTTTAGAGGCCTAGCGCAATATTTTTCATCGCATCGAGCGCCCTCGTTTGAAACCCCGGCCCCATGCTCACGCGCGCCACACCAAGGCGCTCCAGTTCGCGCAGGTCGTGCGCGCCCAACGAGATGTTGACCGGCCCGGCGATGCCGGCGACCAGCGCCCCGACATCGGACAACGGGACCGCCCCCACGGGGAAGATGCCGGAGGCCCCGGCTTCGAGGTAGGCGCGCGCCCGTGAAAGAGCTTCTGACAGCGGGTTGTCGCAGGGGCGCACGTATACGTCGACGCGGGCATTGATGTACAGCTCGGGCGCCTCGGCGCGGATCGCGCGGATACGGGCGGTCTGGTCTTCGATGGACAGCAGCGACTGCGACGCCGGGTCGCTGTCCTCGAAATTGATCCCCGACGCGCCGGTGTCGACCAACATCCGGATATTCTGCCGCAAACCATCCAGGGTGCGGGCATATCCCGCCTCGATGTCCGCCGTCACGGGCACGCCGACCGATGCCACGATACGACTGACCAGCCAGCAGACCTTGTCAAAAGGGATCTTTTCCCCGTCCTCGTAGCCGTGCGCGCGCGCCACGGCGAAGCTGGCGGTGGCAACCGCGGGATAACCGAGCGCTTCGAGCATCCGGGCGCCGGCGGCGTCCCAGATGTTGGGCAACAGCAAAAGCTTGCCGGAGCGATGGAGCGCGTTGAAACGTTGGAAGTGGTTCATAAAAGAAAGATACGCCTAAGCGCTGCGCAAAACAGGGTCCAGCGAGGAAAGAGGCGGTAGTCCAGCGCCCCGGGCGGCGGCGCGGGGGCGCGGCCGCGGAACGCGCTAGCGTTTCACGCGCTCGACCTCGTAGATGGGGCTGAAGAGGTATACCTTCTCCGACGGCACCTCGACGCACCGGATGCGCTTGCGCACCACCTCCCCCCGCCGGAAGGTCCGCCCGTCGCGGGTGCGGAAGAGCTCGCCCACGGCCAGCTCCTCCACGAGCGCGTGCTTTTCGGAGACGGGATCGTATTTGCGCAGCACCCGCATCAGGTCGTCGTCGGCGCAGCTGCTGGCGGCAGGGTTGTGGAGGCTGCGCTCCAGGGCGCGACGGATGTCCGCGGGAAAAACGTCGTGTTGGAGGAACTGGGCCAACAGGAGCCCGAACTGGTGTTTCCATTCCTTACCATGGGCGGCGACGGTATGGGCGTAACGGTCAAAGGTGAGGAGGTGGGCCAGCTCATGGAGGAGGGTGATCAGGAAGGCGTACCGGTTGAGGTTGCCGTTGACGCTGATGCGGTGGTGCCGGTCTGTCGTGGCGTTACGGTAGTCGCCCAGCACGGAAGCCCTTTCCCTGGAAACGGTCAGGTGGACTTTGTATTGATGGAGATACCCAGCGATATGTTCAAATGTCCCGGGGGGCAGGTAGTCTTTCAACGCCTCCAGCGGGTGTTCATTTTTTGCCATTACTGCTTCACTTTACCCGCGCGGACCAGCTGTAACACCTCTAAACCGGTGTAGCCGATATACAACAAAAGCCAAAAAAGGACCACGCCCCTGGTCAGCGCGGCGCGGTCGGTCACGGCGTAGACGAGCACCACCGCCACCGACAGGAATAATTTCAGGAGCATACCGGTATATACGTACCGGAAAAAGGCATATGCGTTGGTCTGACGGACCCCCTTCAGCTCCAGGTAAAAAGCCAGGAGGGTGATCCCGAAAAGCCAGATATTGCCATACAGCACTGGCGCCGCGGGTATGTTCCAGCCGCCCAGGGAACCCCTGAACGCCAGCACGAGCCCGCAGGCCAGGACAAAAAGGACAAAGCTCGCCAGGAGGAATCGCTTCATACCTGCAATATGCAACTAATTTCCTTTTCCCGTATCACGTACCACCCGGATCAGTATCCCGGCCAGGATCAGCAGGGGCAGCAGCCACGTGGCAACAGGCGTCCTGAGGTGGGCCCAATGGTCCACCTTTATACCCAGGAATACCCCTATGCCGATGGCTGCGAACATCTGGGTAGCCAGTCCGGCGTATTGCAATAAAGACTTATTCTGCTTCGGCATATTCGGGCTCTTCTTCTCCGACGGTCATCGAAGAAGCACCCGGTAAGGCAGCGACGTTGACGGAAGCAGTTCCCGCCATATGGCAGTTGCCGTTGAAGGAAGCGGACGGCTCGACCTGCAGCTTCCCGGTAAAGAGATCCCCCTTTACGTGGGCCTTGCCGCGGATGTTGAGCAGGTCCTTGACGGTCACCTTCCCCTGGACCTTGCCCAGGATGTCTGCGTGGACGCAGTTGATGTCGCCTTCAACCATGCCGTCACTACCGATAAATACCTTGTTGGTGGCGTGGACGTTCCCTTTCAGGGTGCCGTCGATGCGGATGTCGCCGGAGCATTCGATGTCGCCTTTGATGGTGGTGCCTGCGGCGATGATACTGGCACCTACTTTAGCCGGAGTGGCTTCCGGAACGGAGCTGTTTTCTTTGGATTTGGATGTAAACATATTATGCGCATTTAGGGCTGCAAAGATTAATCGTCGGTCGACTCCACGGCGGGTACCTTTAGTGCCGTAGTGTCCCTTTTTTCGGTGACGTCCCCTGTCATAACCTTCTTTATCGACTCCAGGTACTGATCCTTCATCTGCATTTCCCTTTCCAGGGAATCAGTGCGGTACTTGAGCTGAATATACTCCCTCCGTTCGCTTGGGTTTCCGTAGCCCGGAAGATAGTACTTTAAATTGGTAAATGACACAAGCGCCACCGTCAGGCCGATCAAAATCACAAAAATCGTGCTCAAAGCCACATAAACGCTCATACGGGTCAGCTTGAAAGTGATGACTTCCTCATAGGTGTCGTCGTTCATGATGACCAGCCGGTAACGGTTCTGCAAGCGTTTCAGGGTCTTATTCCCATCAAAAAGGGCCATATTCCACACTTTTTCGACCTAAAAGTAAAATATTTTGTGTTGTTTGCAGTTATATAGCCCAACTGAACAGAACAACTCACCATACTATTAAAATCCTCTGTGCCTGGCTTATACTGCTAACGCCAGCGATGTTGCACGCCCAGGCAGGTTACGACCTCACCCTCAAAAAGCCTGCCCCTTTCGAGAGCAAAACCCTGGCCTCTGAAAAAAGCACGTCGACCAAGAACACGGTGCTCCGGCGTTTCGTTCAGGGTACGGTGACCCACTACAACTATTATTTCAACGCGCACCAGAAGATACTCCAGGTCCTGGACCGGGCGCGGCACATGCACAAGGACGACCTGACGCAGCTGATAACCTTCTACGGCTACTCGCTGTCGGAAACCGCCACCGACAAGGTGGAGCTGGATTCGGTCGTCTACAAATGCACGGCCGGTATCGTGCTCCACGACCTCCGCAACGGATGGGTCGACAACCTTTATCTCCTGATGGGAGAGGCCTTCCTGCTGAATCGGAAATTCGACTCGGCGGACCACATCCTGGAGTTCCTGAACTATCATTTTTATGTAAAGGAGGAAGGAGACTACCACATTGCGATCGGGACGGGGAGCCAGGCCAAGGACGGGCAGATCAGCATCGTCAACCCGGAAAGCCATTCCATCGCCCACCAGGCGTTCAACCGGCCGCCCAGCCGGAACGACGGGTTGATCTGGCAGATCAGGAGCTATACCGAACAGGGGAAGTACGCCCAGGCCGCCGGGCTGATCAGCCTGCTCCGGACGGACCCGTTGTTCCCGGAACGTCTCCGGCCGGCTTTGTGTGAGCAGGAGGCCTATTGGTTTTATCAGCAGGAGGCCTGGGATTCCACGGCGGTATACCTGGAACGCGCGCTTCCCAACGCCGCCAGCAGCCAGGACGAAGCCCGCTGGGAATACCTTTTGGCGCAGCTGTATGAAATGACCGGCAAACCGGCCCTGGCGTCGGAATGGTACGGCAAGGCGACCGAGCTGAGCACTGACCCCCGGATCGACATCTACGGCCGGTTGTACCGTGCGCTGCTGGCGCAGGGCAACAACAAGCAAACTATTCCGCAAACGATCGCGGCCCTGCTGCGGCTCGCGGACAAGGACCGGTTCGCCCCCTTCCGCGACATCCTCTTTCTTTCCGCCGCGCGGCTGGCCCTCCAGGTGCCGGATACGACACAAGCCATGGGTTTCCTGGACCAAAGCGCCCGGGCCGGCCATGGCCCCGTGCGGAACCAGGCGTTCCTTATGATGAGCGAGCTCGGCAAGGCAAGAGGAGACTATAAGGTCGTGGCCCGTTCTTACGACAGCCTCAACCTGGCGGACCCGGAGCTGAAAGATCGGGCCAACCAGCTTAGAAAAGACAAAACCCTTTACGACCAGGTGCTGGTCAGCATCCTCAAAATAGAACGGGAAGACAGCCTCCAGCGGATCGCGGCCATGTCGGAAACGGAAAGGACGGCTTTTGTCCGGGGCGTTTTGCGCCAGCTGTTGAAGGCCCAGGGATTAAAAGAAGAAAATGCCGGTTTCATGGGGGGCGCCCCGCGTGATTCCCTGAGCGGAAACGACCTTTTCGGAACCGGCGCCGCCGGCGGGGAGTGGTACTTCTATAACCAGGGGATACGGTCCTCGGGCAGCCAGGACTTCAACGTCCACTGGGGCAGCCGGCCCAACGTGGACAATTGGCGGCGGCAAAGCGCGATCGCCAATTCCCTGGGGGGACTGCAACGCCAAACAACCACAGAGGAATCGCTCGGAACAAAAAAGACCCCGGAAAAACCCCTGGTGCTGACCATGGAAGCGCTGATGGCAGACATTCCCCTAAACCCCAAAGCGCTGGAAGCGTCCAACGATACCGTCGCCTACCACTTGTACCGGCTGGGCGGGTTGTATAAGAACGAGGTGGGCGACGACCGCGCCGCGGTCAAGGCGCTGGAGACCTTATATGGCCGTTATCCCACCTATCAGACCGAGTCCACGCTGTACGACCTGTATGTCTGCTGGCATCTGCTGGGAGACGAGGTCAAGGCGAACTATTACCTGAACCTGCTCCACCAGCGCTACCCCAATGGGAAGGCGTCCTCCCAGATGTCGGCGGCGCCGTCCAAAGACCCCATGGCAGCCGAAGCGACGGCCCGGTACAAGGGGATCTATGACCAGTTCATCGCCGGCAACTATGACTCGGCGCTGGCGGAAAAACAGGCCGCGGATTCGGTTTGGGGCAAAAAATACTGGACCCCGCAGCTCATGTATATCCAGGGCGTCTATTACGCCCACGAACGCCAGGACACCCTGGCGGTCAAGACCCTGAACGACCTGCAAAGCCAGTTTCCCAAGGACCCGGTGGCGCCCCGGGCCAAACTGCTCGTGGACGTGATCCGCCGCCGGCCAATGATCGAGACGTATCTCCGGAATCTGAAGATCACGCGCTACAAGGGAGATTCGCTGCACATCGATACAACAGCCGCCGTGGCGGCAGTGAAGCCGCCCCCACCGCCCGAAAAGACGCAGCCCGATCTCCGCCGGGCGCTGGTGAACCGGCAGGATTCGATGCTGAGGATACCTGGCGATACCGCCGGCCTGATGCGGCCGGGGTTGCTGACCACCAACGCGCCGACGCACGGGCTGCACAGCGACAACTACTTGTGGGACCCGGCCTCCCCGCACGTAGTGTTGGTCGTGATGACCCAGGTAGCCACGATGTATGCCAATGAGGCCAAAAACGCATTCGACCGCTACAACCAGGCCGTACACTACCAGGAGAGCATCGGTATCGACACGGTCAACCTCCAGCCAGGCATCAATATCCTGAAACTGGGACCGTTCAAGAGCATCATCGAGGCGCTGGACTACCAGCAGGACATCCGGAAAAATGCGCCCAAACAGATCGTTCCCTGGCTATCGGCGGATAAATACCGGTTTATGGTGATTTCTCTCGATAACCTGGACGTCCTGCGGAGCAAAAAGAACCTCATGGAATACGCCAACTTCATCGATTCCTATCTCAAGAATATGCCGGCCACCCATTAGCGGGTATACTTTTTGCACGGGAATACCTAGTTTTGAGCCCAATACAAAAAGTCAGCCCAATACAAAAGTCTATGTCGACTCCCGTTCGCATCCTATGGCGCGTCTTCCTCATCGGTCTTTGCCTGTTATTCCTGTTCATCCTGCTGGCCGACTGGGGTGTCTTCGGGCGCATGCCGTCCATCTCGGAGCTGGAGAACCCCTCGGCCTCCCTGGCCAGCGAGGTGATCGCTTCCGACGGCACGTCCATGGGGAAATACTACGTACAGGACCGGACCAACGTGGAATTCAAGGACATCTCGCCCAACGTGATCGACGCCCTGATCGCCACCGAGGACAAGCGTTTTTACGAGCACTCGGGGATCGACTTCTATCGCCTCGGCAGCGCCGTCATCCACCTGGCCAGGGACGGGGGCGGGAGCACCATCACGCAGCAATTGGCCAAGAACCTCTTTACCAACTACTCCTCCAATTCCATAGTGCGGAGCACGCAAAAAATCAAGGAGTGGATCATCGCCGTCAAGCTGGAGCGCAACTTTACCAAAAACGAAATACTCGCCCTTTACCTCAACACCGTTTCCTTTGGCGAAAACGTCTACGGTATCCGTAATGCGGCCCGCACCTTTTTCCAGAAGGAACCGGCGGAGCTGAACATCGACGAAGCCGCGGTGCTGGTGGGTATGCTGAAAGGGAATACCCTGTACAACCCCCGCCGCAACCCCGTGGCGGCCTTCAACCGCCGGAACACGGTCATCAACCTGATGGCCTCCGCCGGGTATATCACGCCCATGCAGGCCGCCGAGGCCAAACGCGCGCCCATCCAGCTGAACTATATCAAGATGGACGAGAACAACGGGTACGCGCCTTATTTCCGGAGCGTGCTCGAAGACGAGCTCAAGGACTGGTGCAAGACACACAAAAAAGCCAACGGGCAGCCCTACGACCTCCTGAGGGACGGGCTGAAGGTCTATACCACGATCAACGTCCGGATGCAGACCGCCGCCGAAGAGGCCGCGGCCCGCCAGCTGAGCGCCCTGCAAAAGATCTATTTCGCCCAGCCGAACGTCCGGAGCGGGGCCATCTGGAAAGGACACGAAAGCATCCTGGAAGCGGCGATGAAGCAAAGCGACCGCTGGAACAACCTGGAGGCGGCCGGCATCCCGGAAGCCGAGATCCGGAAGTCCTTCACCGTACGGGTGCCCATGAAGGTCTTCGCCTGGAATGACAAGCGCGAAAAGGACACCGTGATGACCCCGCTGGACTCGATCAAATACCACCGGGAGATCATCCAGTGCTCGTTTATGGTGATGGACCCCGTGACCGGCGAGGTCAAGGCCTGGGTCGGCGGCGCGGGTTTCAAACGCTTCAAATACGACCACGCCAACATCGATACCAAGCGGCAGGTGGGTTCCACCTTCAAGCCGCTGATCTATACCTACGCCGTGGAGAACGGCTACACGCCTGAAACCATGCTACCCGCCGGCCCTATCAGCATGGGCGGAAAGGAGATCGATGGCAAGGGCGGCCCCATGGGCGTCTGCCTGGCCTGGTCGTACGACCCGCCCGCGGTCTACCTGATGAACCAGTTCAAGCCCGAGCCCATCATCCACTTCGCGCAGCAGTGCGGCATCGAGGCAAAGCTGCCCCCTTACGCGTCGCTCGCCCTCGGGGCAGGCGACATCTCGTTGTATGAAATGATGCGCGCCTATACGATGTTCCCGGGTTACGGCGTCAACGTGAAACCCGTGTATATCTCCCGGATCGAGGACCGCAACGGGAACATCCTGTATACCTCGGTCCCCGAGCGCAAACAGGTCATCAGCGAGGCCGCCGCCTACACGATGATCCGGATGATGCAGGGCGTGGTGGACAACGGCACCGGCAGCAGCCTCCGTGGCGTGTACGACCTCCAGGGGGAAATGGCGGGGAAAACGGGAACCATGGGTAAGACCGGCGCCCAATACGGCAACACCGACCTGTGGTATATCGGCTACACGCCCCAGTTGCTCGCGGGGGCCTGGGTGGGTTTTGACGATCCGTTCGAAAAGATCACGGGCGAGGGTAACCGCATCGCGCTCCCCATATGGGGCTATTTCTTCCAGAAAGCCTACGAAGACAAGACCCTGGGTGTAGACCCCAACGCCCGGTTCAATATCCCGGCCTCACTCAGGAACGACGCCCAGTACGACTACCAGAACCTGGGCCAGTATGGCAGCCAGTCCGGTGAAGACGACTACGGGAACGGCAAAGCCGACGACTACAACACCGTCACCCCCGGCAAAAGCGAATACATCGCACCCGAGTCCAAGCCCGACCCGGAAGAGCAACGGGTGCTGAAAGAGGCGGCCAACCAGGGTAAGGGAGACACGACCCATAAAAAAACGTTTTGGCAACGGATAAATCCTTTCAAAAAGAAAGACAATAATTAAACCCCTTTCATTGCTATGAAAAAGTTACTACTGTTCGCCCTTGCGGGCGCATTTGTGGCCCAGTCCGTCTCCGCCCAGGAAGCGGAAGACAAGTCCAAGCGCCCGAGCCCTCCCGCTACGGTCAAGGAGACCATCAGGGGCGGCGTAAGCGTCGCTATCGATTACAGCCAGCCGGCCGTCAAGGGCCGCACCATCGGCAAGGAAATCGCACCCTATGGACAGGTATGGCGCACGGGCGCCAACGAGGCAACGACCTTTACCGTATCCGCCCCTGTTACCATCGAAGGCAAAACCCTGCCCGCCGGTACCTATGACCTCTTTACGATCCCTACCGACGGCGACTGGACCGTTATCTTCAACTCCGAGCTGACGCTGCCCAACGGCAAGCCGACCTGGGGCGCCTACACCTACCACCAGGACAAGGATGTGCTCCGCGTTACCGTCCCTTCCGGCAAATCGGAGTCCTTTATGGAAAGGATGACCTTTTTGATTGGTAAGGACGGTGTCGTGTCGCTCGTATGGGGGGACAAGAAAGTGAATTTCCACGTGGCTAAGGGGTAGCCCCCGCCACTAAATGACATTCAGGCCCTGCGCTCACCCGCGCGGGGCTTTTGTTTTGCGGCGGCCGCTACAGCTCCAGCAGCATCCACCGGTCGCACCCGAAGTGCCCCGTGTCGCCGAGCGGCCCGTCGAGGTATTTGAACCCGAACCGCTCGTATACGGCGAGCGCCTGGCTCAGTTCGGGCATGGATTCGATATAGACTTTTGTGTAACCCGCCGCGCGCGCGGCATCGAGACACCGGCGGATCAACGCGCCGCCCAAACCGCGGCCACGGGCATCGGGGCGGAGATACATTTTGCAAAGTTCGCACGTATCCGGTGGGAGCCCAGCCGATGGGAAAATCCCGGCGCCGCCGAGCAGTTCACCATCGACCGCGACGAAGTACTTCGACCCCGGCGTCCGGAACAACTCATAGAGATGATCGGTCGTCGGATCGAAAAATACCGTCCCGGGTTTGTTCGCACCGAACTCCGCCAGCGCGCCCCGCACGATGGAAGCCAGGGGAGCGTTATCCGCCGGCTCGATATCGCGGATAAGCATTTTTAGGCTACTGCCTTGTTCACCAGCTGGGCCGCCTCGCTCAGGAGGATGGCCGACTCGACCTTCAGACCGCTTTCGTCGATGAGCTTCTTGGCTTCCTCGGCGTTGGTGCCCTGCAGGCGGACGATGATGGGGATGCTGATGTTGCCGAGCTTGTTGTAGGCATCGATGACGCCCTGGGCGACGCGGTCGCAACGGACGATACCACCGAAGATGTTGATCAGGATGGCCTTTACCTTCGGGTCTTTCAGGATGATGCGGAAACCGGCTTCGACCGTCTGTGCGTTGGCGGAGCCGCCCACGTCCAGGAAGTTGGCGGGTTCGCCGCCGCTGAGCTTGATCATGTCCATGGTCGCCATCGCCAGACCGGCGCCATTGACCATACAGCCGACGTTGCCGTCGAGCTTGACGAAGTTCAGGTTGTATTTACCAGCCTCTACTTCGGTGGGGTCCTCTTCGGTGATGTCCCGCAGCGAAGAAAGGTCAGGGTGGCGCATCAGGGCGTTGTCGTCCAGGTTCATCTTACAATCCACGGCGATCACCTTATCGTCGCTGGTCTTGAAGAGCGGGTTGATTTCAACCATGCTGCAGTCCAGGCCGATATAAGCGTTATAGAGGTTGGTGACGAACTTGACGCATGATTTGAACGCCTCGCCGCTCAGCCCCAGGTTGAAGGCGATCTTCCTGGCCTGGAAGGGCAGCAGACCACCGGCTGGGTGTACCCATTCCTTAAAGATTTTATCGGGCGATTTGTGGGCGACCTCTTCGATGTCCATGCCTCCTTCGGTGGAGTACATGACGACGTTTTGTTTTTTGGTCCTGTCCAGCAGGATGGACAGGTAAAATTCCTTGATGGGGTTCGGACCTTCGTAGTATACATCCTGGGCGACAAAAACCTTATTGACGACCTTGCCGTGGGGACCGGTTTGTATGGTCACCAGGGTGCCGCCGAGGATGTTCTGGGCGATCTCCTTGATTTGTTCTCCGTTCTTGCCTACGGCTACCCCGCGTTGTTCCGTACCGACGATCTTACCTTTACCCCGGCCGCCCGCGTGGATCTGCGCCTTGACTACCGCGAAATTACTACCGTATAATGTCTTGATCTGCCGGTAAGCTTCCTCAGCGTCCTGGGGGGTGCTGACGGCAAATCCTTCCTGGACGGGGACATTATATTTCTTGAGTAACTCTTTCGCCTGGTATTCATGTAGGTTCATACGAAAAAATTTTGGCGAAGATAAGAAAACTGTGGTCGCGCCGCAAAACCAGCCATCCTTTATCTTTGCCCCAATGATCATGCAACAACTACAGGAAGCGGCCGCTTATATCCGCGAACAGGCCGCTCCTTTACCCGAAACCGGCATCATCCTGGGCAGCGGCCTGGGTAACCTGGCCCACGAAATCGAAGGGGAGATGTCCATACCCTACAAGGACATTCCGCATTTCCCCGTATCCACCGTCGAAGGGCACGAGGGGAAGCTGATCCTGGGTCGTCTCCGGGGACGGAATGTTGCGGTGCTCAGTGGCCGGTTCCACTTTTATGAAGGCTATACCCCCCAACAGGTCGTTTTCCCGATCCGGGTGCTCCGGCTCCTGGGGGTGAACACCCTGCTGATCTCCAATGCCGCGGGGGGGATGAACCCCCGGTTCCGGGTGGGAGACCTGATGATCATCCGGGATCACATCAGCATGTTCGTGTCCAATCCGCTGGTCGGGCCCAACGATCCCGCACTCGGGACGCGCTTCCCGGACATGAGCGAACCCTATAGCCACGAGCTGATCAAAAAAGCGCGGCTGGTGGCCGCGGCCCTGGACATCCCCGTCCATGACGGCGTCTACTGCGGGGTGACCGGCCCCACCTTCGAAACCCGTGCGGAGTACCGGTTCCTTCACCTGGCCGGTGGCGACGCGGTGGGCATGAGCACCGTCCAGGAGGTCATCGCCGCCGTCCACGCCGGTATGCAGGTCTTCGCCATGAGCGTCATTACGGACCTGGGTATCCGCGAAGAGGCCAATACCATCACCCACCAGGAGGTACTGGAAGCGGCCGCCGCGGCGGAGCCAAAATTAACAGCGATTTTTGGGGGGTTGGTGGAGCGTCTATAGCATCACCCGATATAATCCTCTATTTTTGCCCGAATCTCTATGCGCTTGAGTCTACGAACGGTAATCCGGTTAAGTATCCTGCTTGTCTGCGTCATCAGCGGCTTTCAGGAACTGAGGGCGCAGAACCCCTTTGGAAACGTGCCCGGGATGCAAAGTCTCCAGGGTATGGGTCAGGGCGGCGGCAAGGGCGGGAAAAAAGATTCCCTGAAACACCGCACGGGTCTGGAGGATACGCTGACGCTGACGTACCGGTTCCTGGATTCCACGCACATATACAAGCTGGACACCTCCGTCGCGGATATCGACAAGTTCTACCCCGTTCCCGCGAACTATTGGACGCTGGGGAATGTCGGCACGCCGGCCAAGTCCATCATCTTTATGCCCAATATGCGGGCGGGATGGGACGCCGGTTTCCACGGGCTGGACATATACCGCCTCAGCTGGCAGAACACCCGTTTTTTCACGACGACGCGACCATATACCGAAATGAGCTACATACTGGGTAGCGCCAACGAGCAGAATATCGGCGTCCTGCACACGCAGAACATCAACCAGCACTGGAACTTCGCCTTCCAGTACCGGCTCACGGGCGGTCCGGGGCAATACAAGAGCGAGAAGTCCAACCACAACAACTACAGCCTGTATACCTGGTACGAATCGCCGCGCAAGCGGTATCACCTCTACGGTGGCTTTATCGGCAATAACCTCAAGACGGAGGAAAACGGCGGTTTCCTCAAGGACAACGAGGTGACCGATACCCTCTACAGGGGGCAGTCCCGCTTCGAGCTGCCCACCAACCTCGGGAACACCTCGGACTACCAGGGCAACATCTTCAACACGACCCTTCAGACCGGGACGCACTACAGCGACTTCCAGTTCATGCTCCGGCAGCAGTACGACCTGGGGCAACAGGACTCCGTCGTGGTCAACGATTCCACGACGTATTACCTGTTTTACCCCCGGATACGCCTCCAGCACACCATCCAGCTCAACACCTACAACTACCAGTTCGTAGACAACAACCCGGATTCGGGGACGCACTTCTACCAAAATGCCTACGGCTTTTTCAGCACCCCGCTACCGGGTTTTTACATACAGGACAAGTGGACACAGCTCGTCAACGACTTTTCGCTTTTCCAGTACCCGGTGGCCAAAAACCCGAGCCAGTACCTGACCGAAGGGATCAGCCTCGAAAACCTGAAGGGCACCTTCTTCAGCAGCATACAGGAGTTTTACAACGTCTATGGTCACGCCGAGTACCGGAACCAGACCCGGAACCGGAAATGGGACATCGACCTGAACGGGAAGTTGTACCTGGAAGGGTCGTACGCCGGCAACTATGAAGTCTACGCCAGCCTCTCCCGCAGCCTGGGGCGAAGGATCGGATACCTCCAGCTGGGTTTCCAGAACATCAACCGGACGGCGTCGTCCGTCTTTCAGACGTACAGCAGCTTCAACTTCAACCAGACCACGCAGCCGGGCAGCCTTTCCACGGAAAACAACACGCAATTGTTCGGATTCTTATCGGTTCCGTCGATCCACCTCGACGTGGGCGCCCACTACTTCCTGATGACCAATTACACCTACCTCAAGGACTATACCGGGGTGGCGCAGTATACCACCCCCTTCAACCTCCTCCAGCTGTCCGCTCAAAAGGTAACCCACCTGACCCGGCGCTGGACGTGGTACGGGGACTTTTATCTCCAACAGGTCACCGGCGACGCCCCGGTGCGCGTCCCCGTGTTCTATACCCGGGACCGGATCGCCTATTCGGGTCATTTCTTCCGGAAGCTCGACCTGGCGGCCGGGCTGGAGTTCCGCTACGCTACGGCCTTCAAAACCGACCAGTACTCCCCGCTGGAGGGACAGTTCTTTCCACAGCTGAGCACGATCGATACCGCTTACGGCCGCGGCTCCATTACATACCACAACCGGCCAAAGATCGACGCCTTTGTCCATTTCCGCATCCACACCTTCTACCTGATCGCCCGGGCGGAAAACCTGAACTCCCTGAGTCTAAGTCCCTTTGGTTTTAAGGACGTGAACCGTACCTTTGTAGGGTACGCCGATCCTGGTCTAATCATCCACTTTGGCATCCGATGGGGTTTCGTGAACTGATAAAACGCTCCGCCACTGGTTTCCTGGCCCTGGTCTACCTGATGACCACCCTGGGTACCGTCGTCAGCACCCACTACTGTATGGGGCACGTGGCCGGCGTGCGCCTGTTCCGGGCGGCCGCCGACCCCTGCGGCCCATCGGCGCATGGCTGCTGCCATACCGACGTCAAGGTATATAAGGTCGACGACGTGCACCAGGCGGGCGCCGTCACGGTGGTCACCGCCCCGGCGATCGCCGCCACGCCGCTGTTATTGCCCCCGCCGCCCGAAGCGATCGAGGCGGCGCAACCCGCTGAAGCGGTCCATGCCCCGCCGGACATCGGTAAAGTTCCCCTGTATCTTCGTCACCGTCACCTAACGATCTGAGCGCCGCCCCTCCTGAGCCGGCCGCGCCACGCCACCGTGCAACGCGCCGCGCCATAGAGCGCCGCATACCCGCGCCGCGCGCTCACACCAGAAGCGCAGCACCCGCACCGCCGCGCGCTGTTTTTCTCACATTAAACTCAGATCTATGACAAAAATTCTCGCCCTAGCCCTGGGCCTCCTCATAGCCGCGGCCGTGCATGCCGGCGGCAACGCGTCCTCCGTCCGCGCCGGGGGCACTCCCTCCTTCAGCCGCGCCGACCTCGTCGCCAGCGGTCTTACGTGTTCCATGTGCTCCAACTCGATCTACAAGGCGCTCGTAGCCCTCCCCTTTGTGGAGAAGGTCGCGCCCGACGTGGAACACTCGTCTTTTGCCATCGTTTTCAAAGGCACCCCCGATATCGACGCGCTCAAACAAGCGGTGGTCGGCGCCGGTTTCTCGGTCGACAAGCTGACCCTGACCATTTCCCTCGACCACGTACCGGTACGCAACGACGCCTACGTCACGCTCGACGGGCTGGCCTTCTACTTCGTCCACGTGACGGACGCCACGCTCAATGGGGAAACGACCCTGCGCGTGGTGGATAAGGGTTTCCTCCCGGCAAAGGTGTACAAGCAATACAGCGGCGCGGCCGCCGCCAAAGACGCCACCCGGGTCTATCACGTAACCATATGAAGAAAATGATCCTTTGGGGACTCGCGGCCATCGCCGCGAGCCCCTCCCTGCATGCCCAGGAGTTGTACGTATTTACCGAACCCGCCAGCAACATGGCCACCCGCTCCATCGGGCTCCGCCTGGACAATACCGTGTACAACAACGGCGCCTACCGCGTCTCCCCAGAGATCATGTGGGGCGCAAGCCGTCGCTGGATGGTTCACGTGGCGGGATACGCCTCGGACATGGGCCGGACCTTCGGCCCGGAGGGCGGTAGCCTGTACGCGAAATACCGGGTGTTTGCACACGACGAGGTGCACCGGCACTTCCGGGTGGCCCTGTTCGGCAAGGTCGCGTCGGTCGCCAGCCGTCCTGCCTACAAGGACGAGATCGACCTCAGCGGGACCAATACCGGCGGCCAGATGGGCGTCGTCGCTACCCAGCTCCTCCACAAGCTCGCACTGTCGGGGTCGGCTTCGTATACCCAGCGTTGGGATGGCGGACCGGCGTCGCGCCAGGCTTTTGGCTATACGGCCAGCGCCGGTCTTCTGCTGCTGCCGCGGCACTATACCAACTACCGGCAGACCAACCTGAACCTGATGTGCGAGCTGCTCGGCGCCACCGCCCTCGACAAACGGGCGGGCTATGCCGACATCGCGCCCGCGCTGCAGCTGATCTTTCACAGCATCGCGCGGCTGGACATGGGTTACCGGACGCAGGTGGCGGGAAGCATGGAGCGATGGGCGACCGGGGGACTTTTTGTGCGGCTGGAGTATAATATCCTGAACGCCTACGGGAGCCACTCCAAAGGCCGCTAGCCGCCTTCAGGATTTTGTCAGATTTACCGCGTACTTTGGCCCGATGAAACCGACCAACGGATGAAGCTGCTGATCGTCGAAGACGAGCCCGGCCTGCTGGACAGCATGACCGCCTACCTTTCGCTGGAAGACTACACCTGCGAATCGGCCATGACGTATGCGGAGGCCCTGGAAAAGATCGACCTCTACGCCTACGACTGCATCCTCCTGGACATCATGCTGCCGGGCGGGGACGGGCTTGCCCTCCTCAGGGAATTAAAGACAAACCGCAAGACCGAAGGAGTGTTGATCATCTCGGCCAAGAACAAGCTGGAAGACAAGATCACCGGGCTCCAGATGGGCGCGGACGACTACCTGGCCAAGCCGTTCCACCTGCCGGAGCTCGGCGCGCGGGTGGCGGCCATCATCCGGCGGAAGCAGTTCGGCGGCAACAACCTCCTGGAGTACCAGGAGATACAGGTGGACACGCAGGGCAGGACCGTCAAGGTGAGCGGGACGCCCGTGACCCTTACCAAAAAGGAATACGCCCTGCTCGTCTATCTCCTGTCCAACCGGAACAAGGTCATATCCAAAAGCGCCCTGGCGGAACACCTGTGGGGTGACAATATGGACATGGTGGACAACTACGACTTTATCTACACCCACGTCAAAAACCTGCGCAAAAAGCTTCTCGACGCAGGGGCCGGGGACTATCTCCAATCGGTATATGGGGTAGGATACAAATGGACGACCCCATGAAGCTGGCGGCTACCTACCAACGCTTTTACTTTGCGCTGCTGGCCGTGTTGCTGGTACTGGGATGCCTGGCCTATTACCTGACTATCCGGTACGTGCTGATCCACCAGGTAGACAACGATCTCAGGATCGAGCAGCAGGAAATACAGGACTTCGTCCGCCTGCACGACTCCTTGCCCGCACCGTCGCGGTACCGGGACCAGCGCCTGGAATGGGCGCCCCGGCCGGGTTACCGGGAACGCCGGCACTTCGTCGACGACGACGACGATCGGAGCATACAGTTCTCGATACAGGTAAAAGGGGAAGACTACGCCGTCACCATTTCCAAATCGCTGGAGGAAACCGAGGACCTGCTCTGGATCATCCTCTGGGTCACCGCCGGCTCCATCGGCGTCCTCCTGGTGGGTTTGTTCCTGGGCAACCGGTTATTGCTCAGGCGGATATGGCAGCCCTTTTACCAAACGCTCGATTATTTGCACCGGTTTAGCCTGTCCGGCCCGCGGAACGGCGGAACCGGAACGTCCAATATCGATGAGTTTGCGCTGTTGGGCCGCTCGGTGGAAGACATGACCGCCAAGATGCAACGCGACTATATGGCCCTTCAGCAGTTTACCGACCACGCGGCCCACGAGATGCAGACCCCGCTGGCGGTGATCAAGGGAAAGCTCGACCTGATGATGCAGGAGCCCGGTTCCGGCCCCCGGCAGCTGGAACAAATGCAACAGCTGCTCCAGTCGGTCAACCGCCTCAGCCGCCTGAACCAGTCCCTCCTCCTGCTCACCCGTATCGAGAACCGTCAGTTCATCGAAAAAGAGCCGGTGGCGCTCGAACCCCTGCTGGCCGAAAAGCAGGACTGGATCCGCGAGCACCGGTTGGAGGTGACCATGGATATGGAACCCGGGATGGCTAACATACACCCCTTCCTGGCCGAGAGCCTGGTCAATAACCTCGTGGGTAACGCCGTGCGGCACAACATCCCGGGGGGAAAGGTGCTCGTTACGCTGCGCCCCGGGCTGCTGAGCATCAGGAATACCGGCCGGGCGGAACCCCTCGACCCCGCCCGGTTGTTCCAGCGGTTCCAGAAACAGCACCCTTCCGAAGGGGCGGGTCTGGGACTGGCCATCGTCAAGGAGATCGCGGATATCTCGGGCATGGAGGTACGCTATGGCTATGAAGCTGGCACGCACACCTTCACGGTGACTTTTTAGGGCTGGAAAAAACACGCGCTCCCGCCCACCCACGTCTTATCCTTGTTATACCGCGTACCGATCATCTTGCCTTTGGACAAGCGGGCGAGGTTATTCGCGGGAACCGGATACGCCTCACCGTCCTTCCAGAAATACATCAGCCGGAGCTCGCACTTGGCGGGTCCGTCCGGAGTCCGTATGATATCGGCGTAAGTCTCTTTCCGCTGGAGTATCCAGTTCTCGGGGTCGGGCAGGTCTTCCAGGTCCCGGGTGGTGACGTCCAGGATGACGCCCTGACCGGCAAACGAGAACAGGGGTTTGAGGACGAACGACGAAAGGTCCGCCGGCGGCTGCTTGAGGTCCTGTACAAAAAAGGCAGGGGGTACCATCGGGTGCCGGAGCATCGGCAGCAGGAACTTGGACACGCGGTAGAACCAGTTGGGGTGTGATACCCACTCGACCTCCCAGTCGCCGGTCAGGTCGATGACGGGCCCCAGGCTGTCGCGTTGCGCCAGCAGGTCGTCCACGATGATGCGGTTGTAGATCCGGCGCACCCGGGTCTTGAGGCCGTCCCGGTAGTAAAAGAGTTGTTTGCCTTCGGGTACGAGCTCCGTGATGCACACCGGCCGTATTCCGAGGTAGTCCTCGGTGAGGTAAAAGTCGATCCGGGTCTTTTGCTCGTGCGGTTTGACTTCGAGCAGGATGACCTCCTGGGGGGGAAGCGGTCCCACGATAACGTCCTTCAACAATCGTATATACCCTTCACGGGTAAACCCGCCCAACAGGTAGTCATAGCCAGGCGGTATAGGGAATTGCGCCCGGTAGGTTTCGGGCAGGAGCACCTGGAAGGCGAAGAGGGTGGGGAAAGCCTGGAGCTCGATCAGCCTCGGCTCCGGCATACCCGACTCTCCCACGCAGACGCCAAAGTCGAAGGAAATGAAATGCGGGTGCGCCTGTTCTCCGGGAGTCCACTGCCCGGGTGGGATGGCGGCCGCGGTCCTCTCACGGAAACCGGGTTCCTTGATCAGGTCGATGATATAAGCGCAGACGTCCTCCATTTGTTCCCGGAAGGGCCGGGGGACAAATACCGGGGTTTCCGCCACGCGAAAGTCGATAGCGCCGGGATGGACGCTGTCCAGGGCGCGAAGGAATTCCTGGTATTTGCCGTCGGTGAAACCTTCGTTAAAGGCCGTGCGCGCAGACGGTATCATTTATGGGAACCTTGCGCAGGCAGTGAGGGCGGGGGAGGAGGAGCCTGTTCATACTTCACTTCGGGATGGGGGTCGCCGCGGTGACAGGTGATACAGGATACGGCTTCGCCCTTGGTCGTGTCGTCGTTGAATCGCATGTACTTCTGATTGATGTCATTGGTCATGATCATCATCTTGCGCGCGATTTCCTTTTCGGGTTTGTCGTCACTGGCGAAGTCCAGGTGGCCGGGGTTGGTCGTCGATTGCGCGTGACAGAAGCCGCACTTCACGCCCAGGGCCATCTTGAAATGGTCCATGATCATGTCGAGGCTGTCGCGGCTGATGTTCTCCGGCAACACCTTCAGGTTACGCTTGTGTTGCTGGGGCGCTCGTAGCGTGAAGGCGCTGACACAGACGGCAGTCAGAACAAGGGCGACGACGATGCCCAGGCTCTTTTTAGGAATGGTGGTTGTTTGCATGCGTTAAATTATGTTATTTCGGTGAAACCAGCTTGAAAAACGCCGGTAGCAAATGGTGATAGGTCCACATGATCTTCTCCGGGTCTTCCAGCTGCCGTGTCATGCTTTCCCACTTCGCCAGGCCGTGCTCCGCGATCACCGCCTGCCGCTTGTCCTCCATCTGCAGGTATTGGTACATTCCCGCGGCGTCGGCCTCGGGGTGGAACTGGGTGCCGATCCAGGTGGGGCTGAAACGGATACCCATCAACGCGCGTTCCAGCGGCACGTGGGGGCGTTCCTTTTCGATACATAATAACCTGGCTCCCCGGCGGGCCAGCGCTTCCATGTCCGGCCGGATGACCTGGAAGTCGCGGCTGTCCACCGCATAGAAGGGGTCGGCCATGTCGGCAAAAACGGGCTCGTCCTTACCGCCTTCGAGGACGTGGACCGGGAAAACGCCGAAGGCGGTGGACTTGCGCGGGCAGACTTCCGCCAGCTTATAATACCGGCAGACCAGCTGGAAGGAATGGCAGATAAAAAAGACCGGCGCGCGCTCCATGCCGCCGAGCCAGTCGAAATAGACCTTTTCCCAGGCGCTGCCTTCACTGTCGAGGGGCGAACCGGGACCGCCCGAGGAGATATACGCATCAAACGAGCCACTGGGTACTTCGTGCTTCAGCCGCACGTCGTATTCCCGTATGCCCAGGTCGAGCCCCCGCTCCGCCGCGAAAGTCGCCAGCAGCTCACGCAGACAGCGCATGCCCTGGTTGGGCCTGCCTTCATACATGTCCAGGATGGCGACGCGAAAGGGTTGCATGCGTGCAAACATAGGAAATTCTACCGCACGAGCCGGGCGACCTCCGCCGCGGCGCCCCAGGAGAGCGTGAATCCCGCCCCGCCATGTCCGTAGTGGTGGATGACGCGGCCGTCCCTTTCCAGGCGGACGCTGCTCCGGTACGGCCGCAGACCCGCATAGGTCCGCAGCACCCGCGTCGTATCGATCCCCGGTGCGAGCCCCGGCGCCCGCTCCAGGATGGCGGCGATGGTCGCGGGGTCGGTGGTTTCCTGCTCCTGGCCGCGCTCATAGGTACCGCCCACGACGCAGCCGTCGGCCCGGGGCACTATGTACGTGGGCGTATCGGCGTCTACGACGATCGCCCCAACCGTCTGCGGTGACAAGAGCGCGATCTGGCCGCGTATCGGTATGACCCCGGGGTCGTTACAGAGCTCCCGGCTACCCAGACCGGTGCAATTCACGAGCGTCCCTTCCAACTCGTCGAACGACCTCAATTGCTGACCGGTGTGTATGGGGACGCCCGCGGACAACAGTCGCTTCATCAGGTAGGGCAGATACACCGGCGTCTCCATCAGGGGCACCGCCACGGTCCAGCCCGCCGCGAAACCCGCGGGCAGATCGGTTAACGGGCTATACTTTTCATCGGGTACCGCCCGGAGCCACCAGCGATCGGTGGTATCTTCGCCGTCCCTCAGGTATTTTCTGAGCGGGATCATGCTGACGCCGCTCCCGGGGATACGGCTTATTTTTTCCAATTCCCGGTATGTCTCCGCGATCCATGAAAAGGTCCGTTCGTCTTCGCCTATACGATAGGGTGACCAAAAGGCCGCGGCCCGTTCGGATGTGATGTCGGGGTGTACCTTCCAGGTCCTTAGCGTAACGCGATGTCCCTCGGCTTGCAGCTTCAGGGCGGTCGTCAGTCCGATGACGCCCCCGCCCAGCACGGTAATATCCATGGAGCTGAAGTTACAACTGTTCGAGATAGTTCGTGACGTATCCCAGGGTTTGCGTTCCGGGCGAGAGGGCAATCGATACCTGTCCGCCGGAGATAGAGGCCGTTTGAGCGCCCAGGTAATAAGCCGCCCCGGTGGACGTAAGGCTTACTATCGTCGCCTGGCTGTCACCGGGCAGGCCCCGGGCGCCGAAACTGCGGGAGTTGTAGTCCCCCTGCAGCAAGGCCAATACCCGTTTGCCGGGCATCCAGCAAAATACCGCCGTGTTGGCATTGCTGAAGCCGGACGGCAGCGTTACCGTGAGCGTGTTTACGCCCCCCGACGCCGTGGAGCCGAACAGGAACCAGCCGGTGTGCAGGACGCCCGGCAATCCACCCGGTGTATTCCATTGGAGGCTGTTTTGTACGTAGTCGCCCGACCAAAGACTGTCGCCGGTGGTGAACCCAATGGTGTCTTTGGGTGTCAGGGCAGCGCCCCCCACCGTCACTTCCAGATAGACCACCGCGTCTACGCTGACCGGTGAACCCTGGACGAGGGTGCCCGCGAACTCCCGGATCAATTCCCCGGGTTTGTCGAACAAACGCGCCCGGACTATGGCGGCGCCGGTGTAGGACGAACCCTGCCCGGTAGTCCAACCCGATCCGGGGAGGATACACGAGATGCTGCCCAATAAAAGCGTATCGGTTTGGGAAAGCTGGACGGTATCGGTGGCTATGGCGTACTGTAATGTATCGCGAAGACCTGCGACAGCGGCGGATGCGGAAACCTGCTGCACCCAGGCGGTATCCGACAGCGGCGCGGGTGAGAATTGGGCGACGTCTTTTGTGCAACCCGTCAGGACGATCAGCCACGACACGATATGTAGTCGCCTGTTTTTTATCATCTGCCTAACGCATACCGCAAACCGAGCGCCAGGCCCGTGGTCACGAACCTTTCTTTATAAACGCCCACCTCCTGGTTGATGGGTCCCAGTTCGTAGCGGATATAGGGTTCCAGGCTGATCTGGATGCGGCTGGTGAGCCGGTCGCGGATGGAAAGGCTGCCGTAGAGGCTGGCTCCGATGTTTTTCTTCCAGGTGGCCGTTCCCCGGTCGGCGCCGCGGTGCAGGGCTGCGGGCTCGTTGGTCGTATCGAGGATGTCTCCTGTATACCATGCAGCCAGGTTGACAAATGTTCCGACGCTCCCGTCGAGCTGGAACTGCGGGTTGCCGATCAGCGTTCGCGAGATGATGAGTGGGATGTCGATGCCGCGGTAGGCGTTGAGGGATTGTTTCACATAGGTCCCTTTATAGGTAACCTGCGCGGTATCGCTCACCAGGACGATCTGGCCCGAGGGCTGGACCACGCTCCGGGTCGTTATCTGGTTGACGGTTTTGGTAGCCGCCGGGTTGTAGTAGTGCAGTTGCTCGTTGATCTGGAAATAATGCAAACCGGTCCGGAGCCGCCAGTTATCGCCGAACAGCGGCAGGTCGACGTTCACGCCCAGGCTGAAGCTGGGATAGGGCATCACCGCGCCCTTGGTCTGCTGTACGTATTCTTTATACTGGGTATTGGCGGCGGTGATATAGTGCGTGGCGTGGTCGGGGCCGGCGTATAGCTCGATGTAGGTATGGTTCCGGCGCTTTACGGACAGGAGAGGGCGTGCGTTACTTTTCAGGGGATCGCCCTCCGGGCTTAGCGAAAGAGCGGGGCCCAGGGGGGTATGCTTCAGGTCCGCCGCGGGCATGGCGTCGATGGCCGTGGGCGTTGCGTCGCCGGCCGGGGCGGTTGTGTTCAAGGTGATTTTCGGACCATCCACGGCCGCCGCTGTTTCCGGTGTTACGTGGGCCATCGCCGGCATGGCGTTATCCGGCGTTATCCGGCGCGCCTCCGCCATTGCCGCCCGGTGTCCGCTGATGACCGGACGCGTGTCGGGCATCCGGGGCGTCGACATGTCCCGGCTGGCCGCGGCAACCTTTGAAACATTCCCCGTATCGTGCACGAGCGGATGGATACCCCACCACGCCAGGCTCCCCGTGACCAGCAACAGCAACAGGAGCACCAACAGGTACTTGTGCCGTTCCCTGACGACATAAAAGCGGGAATCCCTCCGGATGACATCCCATAGGTGCTCCGGTGGGCGGGCTTCGGCTCCGCGAAGCATTTCCCGCACCCAGGCATCAAAAAAGGGATCGTTCACACTCATACGGCAATCGTGGTTTTATGCAAAGAGGTAATCGCCTGTTGCAACATCCGCCTGGCTTTGACCAGTTGCGAACGGGACGTGCTGTCCTTGATGTCCAGCATCCGGGCAATCTCTTCATGGCTATAACCCTCGATCACATGCAGGTTGAAGACCAAACGATAGCCTTCCGGCAGCCGGCGGATGAGGTGGAGCAGGTCCGCTTCCCCCAGCAGGCTGTACACATAAGGTTCCACACTGGGCATGTGGGGCATTTCCGGGTGGAGCTCGTCGAAACGGATGCGTTTGCGCTGGCAATACTTCAACGCCGTATTCACCATCACTTTGCGCACCCAGCCCTCGAAGGAGCCCTGGTACTTGAACTGCCCGATGTGCCGGAAAACCTTTACAAAACCGTTTTGCAAAATATCCTCAGCCTCCATCTGATCCGAGGCATATCTCAGGCAGACCATCATCATTTTGCCCGCATATTGGTCAAACAACATGCGCTGACAACGGACATCGCCATCGATGCAGCCCTGGATGATCTGGTGTTCGCTCAAAGCGAACTCAATCTACGAAATTCCTTTGAGAAATTCAGCCCTGATACCGTCCACGACCGGGTGCAGGTCATGGGTCGCCTCGTATATTGCCAGCTGCCGGTCGGCCCCGGTGCCCCCATTCAGTATCGACTGGATACGTTGGACGGCTGGTCGGCTTCCCAGGTGATCGACCACGTCATCCACGAAATCAAGGAGTTCGTAAATCAATACGCGGGTATTGACCTCCGCTTCCTTTCCGAAATCGATCAGGTTGCCGTCGATCCCATACCGGCTCGCCCGCCATTTGTTCTCGTTGACCAGGGCGCGCGGGTAGATGATGAAGTTGAGGTTCTGGGTGCGGAGCTTGTACAATTTGACGCAAACCGCCTGGATCAGCGCCGTCAGGGCGATGGTCTCCTCCACGGTCATGGGCACGTCGCAAATGCGGAATTCCACGGTGTTAAAGTAGGGGTGCACCCGCAAGTCCCACCAGATCTTCTTGGCATTGTCGATACAATTGGTCTTCACCAGCAGCTTGACGTAGTTGTCGTAGGCCTCGATGCTCTCGAAATACTCCGGGATACCCGTCCGTGGAAACTTGTCGAAAACCTTTGTTCTAAAGGACTTATAACCCGTCTGCCGCCCTTCCCAGAAGGGGGAGTTGGTGCTCAGGGCGTAAATATGGGGCAGGAAATAGCTGGCTGAATTGGCGATGTGAAGCGCCATCTCCCGGCTTTCCATCCCGACATGGACATGGAGCCCGAAGATCAGGTTGCTCCGGGCCGCTTCCTGCATCTCGTTGACGATCTCGCTGTACCGCGGGTGGTCCGTGATCAGCTGGGTCTGCCAGTGGCTGAAAGGATGCGTTCCCGCCGCCCCGACGGCAAAACCCAGGTCGCCCGCGATCTGGTGGATGGTCTTGCGCAGGGTGCTCACGTCCTTGTACGCTTCCTCGATGTCCTTGCAGATCGAGGTCCCGACTTCCACCACCGCCTGGTGCATCTCCGCCTTTACCTTGTCGGCGATTTTCTTGTGCGCCTCGTGCACGATCTTCTGGTCGTGGCTGGTCAGCTCCAGGGTCTTCGGGTCCAGGACCATGTACTCTTCTTCCACGCCGACGGTGAAAGCGCTATAATTTATCGGAGACATTGTTAGCGTAATATAAGCAAATTATTCACCGGCCGCGCCGGCCCGCGGATTTATCAAACCAGTTGCTCGCCGGTCGTGTTGCGCCGCAGGTACTCGCCCCAGGTACAGTTATCGCGCCCTTCACGCCACGCCTCCGCGCGCTCGATGGCGTACCGCGCCGAGGTTTCCACCACCCATTCGAAGTTCTCCGCCCCCACGCTCCGTGCGTCCGCATCCGGCGCGGGGTTGGCAAAATCGATGGCGTAAGGTACGCCGTCCCGGACCGCCAGCTCCACGGTGTTGAAGTCGTAGCCGAGGTAGCGGTTCAGCTTCAGCACGATCTCCTCCATCTGCTGCAGCCGTTCCGGGCTGGGCCGGAAGTCGCTTTCGTACCGCAGGTGCGCGGGGTTGCGGGGCTCGTAGGGCATGATCCGGACATACCGGCCGCCGATACAGTAACAGCGGTAATATTCGTCAAAAACGATCTCTTCCTGCAGCAACATCACCAGTTGCTCGGTTTCCCGGTGGCGTTCGAAAAACGCCGCCTGATCCTCCAGCCGGTATACGTTTCGCCACCCCCCGCCCGCAAAGGGCTTCATATAGGCCGGGAAACCCACGTACGCAAAGATGCCTTCCCAGTCCAGGGGATACGCCAGGTTGGTGAACGATTGGTGCGACGTGTCCGTGGGCAGCGCGCTCGACGGCAGTATCACCGTCTTGGGCACCGGTACCCCGATCCGGGTCGCCAGGCAGTTATTGAAGAACTTTTCGTCGGCGCTCGTCCAAAAGGGATTGTTGATGACAGCCGTCCCCGTCAGGGCCGCATTCTTGAGGAACGCCCGGTAGAACGGGACGTCGTGGGATATCCGGTCGATGATCACCGCGTACCCGGGTCCTTCGCCCTGGACGACCTTGTCGATGGAGACGGGCTCCGCCCTGATGCCTTCCGGCTTTTTTGCATTTATCCTGTCGATGACGGCGCCGGGGAAGGAGCGCTCCTGGCCGTATAGGATGCCGATTTTGCGCAGCATATGATAAGCGTCTTAGTAACTAGGTAGCAAAAGCGAAAGGTACTGCGGAAACATCTGCCGCCACAGCGGCCAATCGTGCACCGCGTGCTCCCGCACGTCCAGCCAGTGCTGGATGTGTTTCTCCCCGAGGATGCCGCTCATCGTCCGGTTGTCTCCCAGGCTTACGTCCTGCTCCCCGCATCCCAGCACGATCCCCATCTTCCACAGGTGCGGGTCGTTGTCTCCCTTGATATAGTCCATGGGGTTGTTGAAATACACGTTGTCGTCGTAGCCGCCGGAGACAAAACGCGAGATGTCGAAAATCCCGCTCATGCTAAAAACATAGCTTACGGTCTCCGGGTGCCGGAAGGCGAAGTTTACCGCGTGATAGCCGCCAAAGCTGCAACCCGCGGTGGCCACGCGCTGTACCCCCGTTTCGTTTTGGGCCGGCCGGACGATCTCTTCCAGCACCATCCGGTCGTAACAGGTCTGGTTATAAGCCCTGGCCGCGGGCGGGATGGCCTGGTTGTACCAGCTCAGGTGGTCGATCGAGTCCGGGCAATACACACGGACCTTGCCCTCGTCGATAAACCAGCGGGCCGCTTCGAGCATGCCTTCGTCCTTGTTCTGATAATACCGTCCCTGGGAAGTGGGAAAAAGTACCAGCGGCATCCCGCCGTGACCGAATACCAGCATGTTGCATTCCTGGTTGAGGTTGGGCGAGTGCCATTTCCGGTATTCTTCCTTCATAAGGTCGAATATACTACATTTGGGGTTATGAGGATAGTTGCCGCAGAGGGTACCGCTGTGCATGTGGAATCGTTTGAGTACGCGTCCGCCTTCCTGAGAAGAAGCGTACGCCTGGACTGTTACCTGCCCGACCCCGTTGAAGACCCGACCGCCCTTCGCCTCCTGTTGTTCAACGACGGACAGGACGTCGCCACCATGGGCCTCCCCGCTTTGCTGGAGACCCTAAACGGACCTCCCCTTATGTGTGTGGGTATCCACGCCGGAAAAAACCGCCTGCAGGAATACGGTACCGCCGCCCGCGCGGACTATAAAGGCCGTGGGGCCAAAGCCTTTTTATACACGCACTTTGTCGTGCAGGAGCTGCTTCCTTACCTGTCGCGCACCTATAACGTGCCCACCTTCGCCTCCTGCGCCTTCGCCGGCTTCTCGCTGGGCGGCCTGTCCGCCATGGACATAGTCTGGAACCACCCCCACCTTTTCCAAACCGCCGCCGCCTTCTCCGGCTCCTTCTGGTGGCGCTTCAAGGGCTACGACCAGGGTTACGCCGAGTCCACCGACCGCATCATGCACGCGCAGGTTTTATCCGGCCGTGGCGGAGCTTGTTCCCAACGCTTCTTTTTCGAATGCGGTACCTCGGACGAGACCGCCGACCGCAACGGCAACGGGGTGATCGACGTCATCGACGATACGCTGGACCTCATTTCGGCGCTGCGCTCGCAGGGCGTGCCGGCGTCCAACATCCGCTATCTCGAAGTCCCCGGCGGGCGGCATGATCGCGCGACCTGGGCGTCGGCGCTGCCGGAGTTTCTGCGGTGGTTGTGAGCTTTTGTACTTCTATTTGACTTCGTTGCGACGCTCTGTTCGTCGTTCTTCGTTCTATTTGGCATTTGGTTGCCCGGCGGAAGAGGCGACGCTCTTTACGCGCGTGTTTTTCTGCGAAAAAAAACGCGCGCAAAGAGCGCCGCCTCTTCCGCCTGTCGCGCCTAGGGTTGGTCCGCCGGCAGCGGACGGCGGGTGTATCGGAAACGGACATGCGGCGGCCGTGGCGGCGGCTCAAGCGGCGCGTATTCAATGATTTAGAGTGGCGGCATGTTTTTTTCTGCGGAGGGGATATGCTTTACCATTATATATATTTGGCGGTGCGGAATATGCGACGGCATAGGGTGCACACGATGGTGAACCTCGGGGGGCTTGCGGCGGGGATGACGGTGGTGATATTGATCGGGGTTTGGTTGAGGGGGGAGTGGACGTATAACCATACCTTCAGGAACCACGATAGGATCGCCAGGATCGAGACCAATGCGAATTATGACGGGACGGTCTATACCGTCGATACCCATCCGTTGCCGCTGGCGGAGGCGTTGCGTGGGACATACGGGCGGTACTTCGACAACGTCGTTGCCGCCACGGGGCTGCAGGAGCACGTGTTGGCGATCGACACTAAAAAAATTACGCTGAAGGGGCGGTTCATGGAGAGCGGGGTGGGGGATATGTTCACGCCGGAAATGGTGGCGGGGGAGAGCGGCCCGGTAACCGACCCGCACACGATCCTGTTGTCGGAAACGATGGCGGCGCGGCTTTTTGGCGAGGCCGGGGCGGCGGGGACACATGGCGCCGGGACCGGAGAGGTCGGAACCGGGGGTGCCGCCCGTGCGGCCCTCGGGGGCACGGTGCGGCTGGATAAGGACCTGCTGGTGACAATAGGCGGCGTGTACAAGGACTTTCCGGCGGGCAGCGACTTCAGCGACATGGGGTTTATCGCGCCAATGGCGCTTTACCTGGCGGGCCATGAGCAAAAGCGGTCCGATTGGTCCAGCCAGTGGGCGGAGATATACGTGCAATTGGCGCCCGGTGTGCCGGCGGCCGAGGTATCGGCAGCTATAAAGAACATCCGTCTGGACCACCCGGACGGTAAAACCGCGCAACGGAAGCCGCAGTTGTTCGTTCACACGATGGACCGGTGGCACCTCCACGGCACGTTCAGCAATGGGGCGGAGGTCGTGGGGGAGGCGCTACGGCTCGTCCGGTTGTATACCGCGATCGGTCTGCTGGTATTGCTGCTGGCTTGTGTCAATTTCATCAACCTGAGCACGGCCAGGTCGGAGAAGCGGGCAAAGGAAGTGGGCATCCGCAAAACCATTGGGTCCGGCAGGAGAAGGTTGATCCTGCAATTTTTTGGCGAGTCGGTTTTAATGGCCTTTTGCGCTACGGCCATCGCCATAACGATCACGCCGCTGATACTACCATGGTTCAGCGGACTGGCGGGGCGGCCGGTGACCTTACCCTGGAACGACATAAGGTTCTGGGCGGCGGTGCTGGCAGCCGCGACGGTCACCGGTTTGCTGGCGGGGATATATCCCGCGTTGTACCTCTCGCATTTCCAGCCGGTGAAGGTGCTAAAAGGCAGCGTCAGGACCGGCCGCCAGAACGTCCGCCGGACGCTCGTGGTGGCGCAGTTCGCGCTGTCGATCGCGCTGGCGATCGCCTCCTGCGTGATCTACCGGCAGGTGCGGTTTGCCGAGGACCGGCCCACGGGTTACGAACGGCGGGACCTGTTGACGGTCCCGTTGGAGAACCCAGATGTCGCGCCACTGTCACACGCGCTCATGGAAACGGGCGTGGTGAAAGGCGTCGCCGCGTCTTCCAGCCCGCTCACGAGCATCTGGTCCACGAGTACCGATTGGACGTGGCCCGGTCAGACGTCATCCCCGGAATTGGCGGCTATCGGCGTGACGCCGGACTATGGCCGGACGATCGGCTGGCAGATAAAAGCGGGTCGCGATTTTGCCCGTGAGGAACAGGGCATCCTCCTCAATGAATCGGCGGTAAAACGCATGGGGCTGCTCCACCCGGTAGGTACGGTCATCCGCCATGACGGCAAAACCTACACCATCCTGGGCGTCGTAGGGGACATGGTGATGGAGTCGCCGTTCCAGGAAGCGTACCCGACCGTCTATCTTCCGGCGACGGAACTGTATGCAACCCTTATAAAAATCATACCCGGCAACAACGTGCTCCAACGCATCGACGAGGCGCTGGCGCGCGTCTACCCGGGCGCGCCGCTCGACGTGCGTTTTGCCGACGAGGTTTATGCCGCCAAATTCGCTGCTGAAGCACACTTGCGCGATATGGTCTCGGCCTTTGCCGGGCTGGCGCTGTTTATTTCCTGTCTGGGGTTGTTTGGCCTGGCGCTCTTTATGACGGAACAACGCACAAAGGAGATCGGCGTCCGGAAGGTACTGGGCGCTTCGGCCTGGACGATCGGTGGGTCGCTTGCCGGTGATTTTGCAAAACCGGTCGGGCTGGCCTTCCTCGTGGCGGCGCCTATGGCATACTACGTGATGCACCGCTGGCTGGAGCAATATACCTACCGCGCGACGCTGCCGTGGTGGATATTCGCGGGGACGGGAGCGGCCGCCATCCTGCTCAGCCTGCTGACGGTGAGCATGCAGGCGATACGCGCGGCGTCGAAACGACCCGTCGACAGCCTGAGGAGCGAGTAGCGCCGCGCTATGCCGAGTTGCGGCCCGCGTTGATGATCCCGAACGAGCAGCGGATCACGAGCTTTTCGAATTCTTCCCGGAGCGCCGCCGGCGCCTTGCCTTCGTCCATTTCCCGGATGCGCGCCATGGCGTATTGCTGGATGGTGGTGAGGGGAAGGACGATGCGCTCGCGCATCTGGATGGAGAGTTGCTCCACGGGATAGTCGGACATCAGCTCCCTTTTGCCGGACAGCTTGAAAACAAAGCTGCGCGTCCGTTCGTACTCCTCATAGACCTTGTTCCAAACCTCCCCATACGTGGGGTGATTGGACAGGTAGGCGGTGAGCGGGAAGTTGGACTTCAGCATCGCCATCTCGCAGTTATCGATCAACGTCTTGAAAAAAGGCGAGTGCTGGTAGAGATGACGCACCTCGTTCCAGCGGCCGGCCTTTTCGAGGGTCTCGAGCGCGTAGCCGACGCCGTAATAACCGGTGACGTTTTGTTTCATCTGGCTCCAGCTGGCGACATAGGGAATGGCGCGGAGGTCGGAGAGGCTCAGGCGTTTGCCGCCCGAGCGTTTGGCGGGGCGGCTGCCGATATTGGTTTCACTGTACCAGCGAAGCGGGCTGGCGTGGGCGAGATAGTCTAGGAAAGCGGGGTGTTCCTTGAGGTCCTTATAGGCCTGGTAACCGGCTTCCGCCAGCTGCTGGCAAATGTCTTCCTCTTCCGCGGTCAGCGTGCCTTCCTTCGGGTAGAGGAGGTCGTTGTACATACCCGCATGGAGGAGCTGTTCGAGGTTGAACTGGGCCGAATCGACGGTGCCGAAATTGGAGCTGACGGTCTGGCCCTGTATGGTGAGCTGGATCTCCTCGTTGGATATGTTCTTCCCCATCGACGCATAGAATTTATGGGTCTTGCCGCCGCCGCGCGCGGGAGGACCGCCGCGGCCGTCGAAAAAGAGCACCTCGATGCCGTACTGGCGGGACAGGGCGGTCAGGGATTCCTTGGCCTTGTATATACTCCAGTTGGCCATGAGATAGCCACCGTCCTTGGTGCCGTCGGAAAAACCGAGCATAATCGTCTGCCGCTGGCCGCGCTGGCGGAGGTGGCGGCCGTAGGCCGGGTGCTTGTACAGGGTCTCCATCACCGAAGCGGCGTGTCCGAGGTCGTCGATCGTCTCGAACAAGGGCACGATGTCGATGGGCAGGGCCTTGGTGTCCCAGCCGCTCAGCGCGAAGAGGCCATATACCGCCATGACGTCCAGCACGCCGGTACACTGGCTGATGACGTACCGCGAGCAACCCGCGACGCCGTTCTTTTCCTGGATGGTGCGGATGGCGTGGATCGTGTCCAGCGTGTCCCGGACGATCCCGTCGTATTTTTCCGGTTGCGCCGCGGTCGACACGGAAGACAAAATCGAAATGCGCTCTTCCGCGGGAAGGCTATCGAAGTCCGACGGCAGGCCGTCTTCCGCGGCGGCGATCGCCGACAGCACCTGGTGGTGTACGCCGTTGTCCTGCCGGATGTCCAAAGCGGCAAAGTAAAACCCGAACACGGTCACCTTCCCGATCAATTGGTCGACCAGGTTTAAGAACAAACCGTTGTGCTGGTGTATTAAAATATTGCGAACCTGCTCCAGCGTCTGGAGCACTTCGGCGGGCGTAAGCGTCGAAGGCTTGTCCGGCTGGAAGATGGGGTCGTAGAATTTCTTTTCCAGGTCGTTGAGCAATATGTCTATGCCTTTAAAGGTCAACCGCCTTTTGAGCTTGCGGACCTCGAGGTAATAGTTCTTCAGGGCGCTGGTGCGGAGCGCCTCGGCTACCTTCAGCGTCGTATCGGACGTGACGAAGGGATTCCCATCCCGGTCTCCTCCGGGCCAGAACCCCAGCTGGATGACGGGGTGTTTGGGGGTGACGGCTTCGGGGAAGTTCGACTTCAGCGCGGTGACGATGTTGCCCACCGCCGGGTAAAAAACATTGACCAGGTACCAGATGAGGCTGACGGCCTCGTCGTATGGAGTGGGTTTTTGTTTTTTGAAAAACGGCGTCTTGCCCAGCTGCTGGAGGTACAAATTGATATTGCTGACGTCGTCGGCGGCGATGGCTTTGCCGAGGTCGTTTATGATCCCCAGCACGGAGCCCGGGTAAAATTGCGTGGGGTGAGCGGTCAGTACGATGCGCACCGCAAAGTCCTCGAGCTTTTTCGCGAACGCCCGTTCGCGGCCTGCCTGGGCAACACCCGTTAGCAGTTGTTTGAGGGTGCCGGGTCCGTTGAGGTCGTTCACTTTCCGGAAGGCGCTGTCCTCCAGGGAATCGAACAGGACCACCTGGCGCTCCGTATACTGGATAAAACGGAACAACAGGTCGATCCGCTCCCGGTCACTATTGTAGCCGGTATGCTGTTCGAAGAATTCACGGATGATGTCTATGGGGCTTGCGTTCTTTTTATACCCGTCTTCACAGTTTGTCAGCAATAACGAAAGGAGGATGCCTGTTTTCTCGATGCGATGGAAGGGGAGGGAAGTAAAAAGGCTGTTGTATAGCTGAAACTTGAGCGCTACCTGGTTCTTGAATTCCTGTAGACTCTGTGCACCTGATATATCCATACCGTAAAAGTAGACTAAATAAAATTTGTGGAAAATGATTTTTTAGTAACTTGCTGTCTCTAATGGTACACATTTCTATCATTACCTGCTCCACGATTACAACCCTGTAAAGGGTTGCGCACTACCATATTATCCCCTGGGTTTTTACTACACTTCCTTTATCATTCTTTATTTATTTATTCTTTGCTATGCAAGTCTTGAAATTCGGCGGTTCGTCCGTAGCCACTGCCGAAAACATGGAAAAGGTCATCGACATCCTGCTCAGCGCGTCGGCCACCGGACCTACGTCGGTTGTATTGAGCGCGATGGGAGGAGTGACCGACGCCCTGATCTCGTCGGGTAAGCTGGCCGCGTCGGGCAGCGAACAGTATAAACAGTTGCTACAGACGATCGAAACGCGTCACCTCGACGCGGTCCGCGCCCTGATCCCGGTAGCCCGCCAAAGCTCGCTCCTTAGCTGGGTTAAGCAACGCTGTAACGAAATGGAAAGCCTCTGCGAAGGCATCTTCCTGCTGGGCGAACTGTCGCCCCGGACCCTCGACCGGCTGGTCAGCTACGGGGAGTGGCTGAGCAGCTATATCGTCTCCGGCGCTCTCCAGTCCAGGGAGGTACCCCACCTATGGGCCGACAGCCGCCAGTTGATCCGTACGGACTCCTCCTTTGGGAACGCCAAGGTGGATATGGCGCAGACGCGCCTGCTGATGGAGGCCTATGTCTACGAGTTCCCTTCCCCCCTGTACATATTGCCGGGCTTTATTGCCAGCAACGCCAAGGGCGTGACGACCACGCTGGGACGCGGGGGCTCCGACTATACCGCGGCCCTGGTCGCCGCCAGCCTGCACGCCGACGTCCTGGAAATATGGACGGACGTGAGCGGGATGATGACCGCCGACCCGCGCTGGGTATCCCATGCCCGGGTCATCGATCGGATATCTTACCAGGAAGCCATGGAGTTGTCGCACTTCGGCGCCAAGGTGGTTTACCCGCCCACGATCCAGCCGGTGATGGACGCGGGCATTCCGGTCTGGATCAAGAACACGTTTGCGCCCAGGGACCCGGGTACGCTGATCGAGCACGAGGTGCGCGAGAAGCAAAAGGGCCCCGTCCGCGGTATCAGCAGTATCAACGACATGGCGTTGCTCAGCCTGGAGGGTAGCGGGATGGTGGGCGTACCCGGGGTGGCCGGCCGGTTGTTCCAGGCACTGGCCTCCCAATCGATCAACGTCATCCTGATCACCCAGGGGTCTTCCGAGTTCTCGATCTGCGTGGGGGTGGCGGGCAATGACTCCGAAGCCGCCCAGCTGGCGGTCAATACCGCCTTTGGCTATGAAATCGGCCTGGGCTCCATTCAACCGGTGCGGGTGGAAAACCACCTGGCCGTCGTGGCCCTGGTAGGCGACAATATGAAAAGCCATCCGGGGATCAGCGGACGGATGTTCGGGGCATTGGGGCGCAACGGCGTAAACGTCCGCGCGATCGCCCAGGGCGCCTCGGAGAAAAACATCTCCGCGGTCGTGGCGGCCGAAGACGTCAAGAAGGCCGTCAACGTCCTCCACGAAGCCTTCTTCGAGACCGCCTACAAACAGCTCAACCTGTATATCGTGGGTTTGGGCAATGTGGGCGCCAAGCTGATGGACCAGCTCAAGCAGCAACAGTATTATCTCCTCAAGCATACCCGGCTACAGCTCCGGGTCATGGGCATCGCCAACAGCCGGAAGATGGTGCTCAGCGACCAGGGCATCGACCTGGCGACCTGGCAGCAGGCGCTCCAGGACGGCCAGCCGATGGACCTCGACGCTTTTGTCGAGGAAGCGCGCCGGCAGAACCTGCGGAACTCGGTTTTTGTCGACAATACGGCCAGCGCGCTGGTGGCTTCGGTCTACGACCGGTTGCTGACGCGGAGCATTGCCGTGGTCGCGTGTAACAAGATCGCCTGCTCCTCCCGTTTCGCGGATTACCAGCGCCTCAAGTTCCTCTCCCGCGACTACAACGCCAATTTCTGTTTCGAAACCAACGTCGGCGCCGGGTTGCCGGTCATCGGACCGCTCAGCGACATGGTACGGAGCGGCGACCGGGTCGACCGGATCGACGCCGTGTTGAGCGGGACCCTCAACTTCGTTTTCAACAACTATGACGGCACCCGGCCCTTTGCGGAGGTCGTGCGCCAGGCGCAGGAGGAAGGCTATACTGAGCCGGACCCCCGTCTGGACCTGGGCGGTACCGACGTGATGCGCAAGATCCTCATCCTCGCCCGCGAATGCGGGGCGGAGATGGAGATGGATGACATCACCAACAATACCTTTATGCCGACCTCGTGTATGGAGGGCAGCGTGGATGACTTCTACCGGGAGCTGGGCGTCCAGGAGGCGCACTTTGCGAGCCTCTACCAAAAGGCCAGGGCGAACGGCCGCATCCTGAAGTTCGTCGCCTCCTTCGCGGGCGGCAAAGCCCAGGTCGGTCTCCAGGAAGTGTCGCCGGAGCACGGGTTTTATCATCTTTACGGCAAGGACAACGTCGTCCAGTTCTACACCCGCCGCTATCCCCAGCAGCCCCTGATGGTCAAGGGCGCGGGCGCCGGCGCGGACGTAACGGCCTCGGGCGTATTTGCGGACATCATAAGAGCGGCGCGTATATGAAAGACGACTGTAAAACGGTCCGGGTACAAGCCCCCGCGACCGTTGCCAACATGGTTTGCGGATTCGACGTATTGGGCTTTTGCCTGGACCAACCCTACGACATCATGACGCTCACGCTCCTGGACGGGACTTCTGACATCCTGATTCAGCACCTCGGGGCCTATGATCTTCCCACCGATCCGGCGTTGAATGTAGCGGGTGCCGCACTGATCGCCCTCCAGGAAGAGCTGGACGGGGCCATGGGTTTTGAGGTAGTCATCGACAAGCGCATAAAACCCGGTAGCGGCGTGGGTTCCAGCGCCGCCAGCGCCGCGGGCGCCGTGGTGGCGGCCAACCACTTGCTGGGCGGACGCTTTAGCCGGGAGGACCTGGTGCGTTTTGCCATGTGCGGAGAAAAGGTAGCCTCCGGCGTCAAGCACGCCGACAACATCGCCCCGTGTATCTATGGGGGCGTGACCCTGATCCGGTCCATCCATCCGCTGGACGTGGTGGCGCTGCCCGCGCCCGCGCTTTATGCGACGGTAGTACACCCCCAGATCGAGGTGCGCACCTCGGACGCGCGACAGATACTCACCCAAAAGGTCCTGCTCCGGGACGCCATCCGCCAGTGGGGGAACATCGCCGGTCTTGTGGCGGGTATCCTCAAGGGCGACAACGCGCTGATCGGGCGGTCGATGGAGGACGTGCTGATCGAGCCCGTCCGGAAGATACTGATCCCGGGTTTCGACCAGGTCAAGACGCGAAGCCTTTCCGCGGGCGCCCTGGGCGGCGGGATATCGGGTTCCGGTCCGTCGATCTTTATGCTGAGCGCTTCTGAGGAAACGGCAACCGCCGTGGCGGAAGAGATGGCGGTGGTATACCGCGGGATCGGGATCGATTTTCACACCTACGTCGGGCCGATCGCGTCGGCCGGGGTAAAAATTGTTTAGGTACATGCAGTATTATAGCTTGACGCACCAGTCCCCGGACGTAGACTTCCGGACCGCGACGGTGCAGGGGCAGGCGCCCGACCGGGGGCTTTATTTTCCCCGGGAGGTTCCTTCCATGGCCCCTGAGTTTATTGATACGCTGCCGGCGTTATCGCTCCCGGCCGTGGCTGAAACGGTGCTGTCGCCATTTACCCAAGGTTCCCTGTCGCCCGAAACGCTGCGCGCCATCGTCACCGACGCGCTCGATTTCGGGATACCGCTGGTGCCGCTGTCGGAAGACCTGCGCGTGCTGGAGCTTTTCCATGGGCCGACCCTGGCATTCAAGGACGTGGGGGCGCGTTTTATGAGCCGCTGTCTCGGCGCGTTCTCGGGAGACCCCGTCACCGTCCTCGTCGCGACTTCCGGCGACACTGGCGGCGCCGTGGCCAGCGGCTTCGACGGGGTGCCGGGGGTGAAGGTGGTGATCCTTTATCCCAAGGGTAAGGTGAGCCCGGTGCAGGAGCTGCAGCTCACGACCTGCGGACCCAATGTCACGGCCCTGGAAGTGGAAGGGACGTTCGACGACTGCCAAAGGATGGTCAAGGAGGCGTTTGCCGACCCCGACCTGAAAGGGCTGACCTCGGCTAACTCGATCAACGTCGCGCGCTGGCTGCCGCAGCAGGTATATTATTGGTGGGCCTACCGCCAATGGGACCGGGCCGAGCCCCCCGTCTGGGTCGTGCCCAGCGGGAACTTCGGCAACATCTGCGCGGGGCTGCTGGCTTATAATATGGGGATGCCCGCGCACCACTTCATCGCCGCCTGTAACGCCAACGACACCGTTCCGCGGTATATGGCGACGGGCTGGATGGAACCGCACCCGGCCGTACCCACCCTTTCCAACGCCATGGACGTAGCCGTTCCCAGCAACTTCGGGCGCATCCTGGAGCTGTTCGGCCGCCGGGAAGGTCACGGAACACAAGGCGACGCCCTCCACAACAGGCTCTCGAGCGTCAGCCTGACGGACGAGGAAACGATCCGGTCGATGCGGGAGCTGTACGAGACCTGTGGATACGTGGCCGACCCCCACACCGCGGTGGGGTACGCCGCCTGGAAGGCCTACCGTCGGGCGAACCCCGGGGCCCCGGGAATACTGCTATCGACGGCCCACCCCGTCAAGTTCGCCCCGACCATCGAACGGGCGCTGGGCATCCGCCTCGAGGCGCCCGAAAGCGTCCGGGCGCTCTACGACCGGCCGGCGCACAAAAGGGCGATGGGCACCGGTTTTGCGGAGCTGAAGGCATTCCTGCAGAGCGCCGGCGGGCATTGAGCAGGGGACGTCGTCGTGCGCCGATTTCGGGGTTTGGCGTGACGGGTAAATTCGTGATATTTGCGGGAAGGACTTGGGCCTATGCACGACATCGAACCATTTTACAACTGGCGCCACCTGTATACCGCGGAGGAAGACGAGCTGTCGCCTTTCTTTGGGAGGGAGTACAGCGAGTTCGAGTTCACACAGACGGTGTACAACTATTTCATCCATCCACAATGGGATGAATTCGGGTCGCGCACGCTCTACATGAAGATCCTCTACGTGGACTACTCCATGGGCTTTGTGATCATAGAGCTGATAGGGGAGTGGAACGACGCCATAGAAAACGACATCATGATGCTCCGGCGGGAGATCACCGACGTGCTGTTCGACTCGGGTATATATAAGTTCATCCTGATCGCGGACAACGTCCTGAATTTCCATTCCAGCGACGATTCCTATTATGAGGAGTGGTACGAGCAGGTGCACGACGAGGGCGGGTGGATCGTTATCCTCAATATGCCCGCGCATACCCAGCAGGACTTCCGCAAGGCGCACCTGACCAATTACGTCGAACTGTTGGACTATCCCAATTGGCGGACCCTGCAGCCGCAACACCTGTACAACGCGGTCGATAATTTTATGCTGCGGAGGATTGCGGACTAACGCGGCGTGATATCGCCGTGCAGCCCTTCAAATGAATAAAATGGTACAGGGTAGATTCCCTAACTTGATATTCATGAAGGCTTGCGAAGATAATTTAGTTCTTACTGGCTATCGCGCCCTCCTGGAGGGAATAGACTCCGCGGTCTACGCGCTGGACCGGGACTTCCGTTATATCCTGTTCAATGAGGCGTACCGGAAGGTCATGCTCCAGACCCGGGGGATCGTGGTCGAAGAGGGCGGAAATATAATGGAATTGATCGCCGCACATCACCCGGAGGATGTCGACCCGCTCCGGGAATTGTACGAACAGGTCCTGGCCGGCGTCACGGTTCAACGCATCCTGGAGCTGGGTCACCCCAAAACCGGTCGATTCCCCGTGGAATTACGTTGCATGCCCCTCCTGGATGGCGCCGGGAATGTCATCGGTCTCGCCGCGGCCACGCGAAACATATCCGAACGGATGCGATTCTTCCGCGAAATGGAGGAAAAAACGCAGTTGCTGAACACCCTCCTGGCCAATCTGCCCGTCGTCGTATACCGGGTGGCAGGGGACGGGATTGTCCGGATGTCGGTGGGCGCGGGGCTTCAGGCGCTGGGATTGAGCGACAACCAGGTCGCCGGCCAAAGCGCCTTCGACATCATGCCCGAGGTCCGGGAGCACTTCCAGCAAGCCCGGGATGGACGGGTCGTACGTTTCATCAATAAGTCCGTCGGTCCGGACGGCCAGGAATTATACTACCAGCAGATATTGTTTTCGGACGAGTCCGCCGACGGCATTGTCGGACTGGCGCTGGACGTCACGCAAAACCAGCTGGCGGAGCAGGAAAACCGGGAGAAGACACGCCTGCTCAATACGCTGCTCGAGAACCTGCCCATTATTGTCTACCGGCTCGACGCGACGGGCATTTGCACCTTATCCGTAGGCGCGGGGCTTAAGGGTTTGGGTTTGAAAGACGGGCAGGTGGTCGGTCAAAACATGTTCGACCTGTACAAGGACAGCGACAATGTGCATCTATTGCGGCTCGCCATGCGGGGCGAGCTGGCCAGGTATGTTGCGACGATGCCATCGGCGGAAGGAGGGACCTTGTATTTGCAGAATACCTTTTTTCCGGACCCGGAAAACCAGGGCGGCGTTATGGGCCTGGCGCTCGACGTAACGGCCGTGGAGGAGGCCGCCAGGGCTAAACAGCAGTTTCTTTCCAACATGAGCCACGAAATCCGGACGCCCCTGAATGCGATTATCGGGATGACCCACCTGCTGCTCCAGGAAGACCATACGTCCGAGCAGTTTGAGAACCTGCGCATCATCAAGTTTTCAGGCGAGAACCTGCTCGCCCTGGTCAACGACATCCTCGACTATTCCAAGATCGTTACCGGAAAGATCACCTTCGAGTCCATTTCCTTCAATCTGAAGGATTTTATCCGGAGTATCCGGGAATCGCATAATTTCAAGGCGTCGGAGCGTGGGATCGTCTTACGTTTCCGGATGGATCCGGATATCCCGTCAATAGTGGTCGGCGACCCGATCCGCCTGGCCCAGATCCTCAATAACCTGATCAGCAATGCGATCAAGTTTACGCTCGAAGGGTCGGTCACGGTCGATCTTTCGCTGGACAAGGTAAAGGAAAATGACCTGGTTATCGGGTTTTCCATACAGGATACGGGCATCGGCATCGCACCGGAACTAAAGGACATGATTTTCGAGAGCTTTACCCAGGCCAGCGCGGATACCACGCGCCGGTTCGGGGGCACCGGGTTGGGGCTGGCGATCACCAAGCGATTGTTACAGATGCAGGATACGGATATACGCCTGGACAGCGAGGTGGGAAAGGGGTCGACCTTTTCATTCCAGTTGAAACTCCAAAAAAGCGCCGACGAGCCACAGCAGGTGATGGGTAGCCTGTCTCCCGGCGGTGTCCGGGACCCGGGCCGGTTGACCGGTTACACGGTGCTGCTCGTGGAGGACAACGAGATGAACCTGGTGCTCGCAACCAAGTTTATGACCGGGTGGGGTCTGGAGGTGAAGTGCGCGACCAACGGGGAGGAGGCGGTGGAGCGAATGCGCGGAGAGCGGCCGGATCTGGTCCTGATGGACCTTCAGATGCCCAGGATAGACGGGTACGAGGCCTCCAGGCGGATACGGTCGATGGACGGCGACTATTACAAACGGCTGCCGATTGTGGCGCTGACGGCCTCGGTCGAGCCGGAGATTGTCGACCGCATACGCCGTGCAGGCATGAACGACTGCATCTCCAAGCCGTTCAACCCGAACGAGCTACATCAAAAGCTGGCGCATTTTCTCGTTACAACGGCCAGGTGAGCGACACTGTAAGGATAAACCTGTTTATATCATATGAAATCCTTCCTCCTGGCCCTGCTGCTCGTGTTTTCCGTGGCGGTGTACGCCACCCCGCTGGACAGCCTCATGCCCGTCCGCGGGTTTTGCATCGCCGCCCCCAGGCCTTCCGGGCTGGATTCCTTCCTCGTCTTTATACGGCAGGAGCTGGCGCCCCGGCACGTCAACACGCTGATCCTGCGGGTGGACTATCACTATACCTTTGAACGGCACCCGGAGCTGATCGACAGTTTTCCGCTGACCCGGGCGGACGCCGGCCGTATCGTCGGCGCCTGCCGCGAACTGGGTATCCGGATCATTCCTCAGATCAATATGTTAGGACACCAGTCGGACCGGAACCATTTGGGCAGGCTGCTCAAGGCCTATCCGCAGTTCGACGAAACGCCCGCCGTCCAGATGCCCGCGGTCTACGCGTGGCCCAACCCCGATAAGCTCTATTGTAAAAGCTACTGCCCCTTGTACCCGGATCTCCACCGGGTCATTTTTGACGTGATCGATGAGATATGCGACGTCTTCGACGCCGACGCCTTTCACGCGGGCATGGACGAGGTCTTCTACCTGGGGGAACCGACCTGTCCGCGCTGCGCGGGCAGGGACAGGGCCGAGCTGTTTGCGGGGGAGGTCAGGGCCTTGCGCGACCACCTGGCGTCGAAGAACCGGTCCCTATGGATATGGGGCGACCGGCTCCTGGATGGAAAAACAACCGGGCTGGGCGAATGGGAAGGCAGCTATAACGATACCTACCGGGCCATCGACCTGATCCCCAAAGACGTGACCATCTGCGACTGGCACTATGACCGGGCGGACTATACGGCACCTTATTTCGCGATGAAGGGTTTTCACGTGGTGACCTGTCCCTGGCGTAAACCCGACCTGGCCGTGCTCCAGGTAAAAGACATGCTCCGTTTCCGGGCGCAGTCCTCGCCTGAGATGGGCGATCGTTTTCTCGGCGTAGCCGAGACGGTATGGTCCCCTGTGTCGCCCTTCCTGGCCGGCTTCTACGGTCTTCCCTTGCCGCCACCGCCGCCGGGTGCGCGGCCCCAGAATCCGGAGGAGACGCCCTGGAAGTGTTTCCGGACGATGTACGATAGCCTGAACGCCTTTACGGCGGGGGCTAGCGTCACGCCGGTTGCCGCCATAGACGCTTCGGCGATCCGTACCATCGACCCGCTCGACACCGATTACGCCGACCTTGCCCCGCTGGCCGCCGCCATCGGTAAGGCCCGTATCGTCCTGCTCGGCGAACAGACCCACGGCGAGGGCTCGACCTTTACCGCGAAGACGCGCCTGGTGCGTTTCCTGCACGAACGGATGGGCTTTGACGTGCTGGCCTTCGAAAGCGGGCTCTACGACTGCGCGCGCATCCAGGAGAACGTAGCGGCGGGGGCGCGGCTCAACAGCGAGGTGCTGGGGAGCTTGTTTTATATGTACGCGACTTCTTTCCAAACTCAGCCGTTGTTCGACTACGTACAGGCGCACATGACGCTGGCAGGTTTTGAAAGCCAGCACACCGGCGAAAAAGCAAAGACGATGCTCTTTGGCGACTTCGGGGATTTCTTGCGCCGGCGGGACCCGGCCCTGCCCGACTCCTCGTTCGGGACATTCCGGCGGCTCAGCCTGGCCACCTTCGCCTCCCGCGACTTCAGGCCCTCCGAAGCCGACAAGGCGGTTTTCCTCTCCGAGATCGATCGTCTGAAACGCGCGTTACCGGCCGGCGGCGTCGTAAAAGGCCCCCTCACCGAAAACCCCGGCTTCTGGCACGAGGTCGTTTGCAGCATCGAGTCCCAGGCCCTCCGCTACTGGGGCCTCACCGGCGACGCCAACCCCGACGGCGTCCGCGACGCGCAGATGGCGCAAAACCTGATCTGGCTGGTGGAACACGCTTATCCCGGCAAAAAGATCATCGTCTGGGCCCACAACGTCCACATCGCGAAGGGGCTCGAAACCTTTGGCCCCACCACCTTCAAGCCCATGGGCGAAACGATCGCCGCCCATTTTGGCGCCCGGGCGTATGCCATCGGATTCACCGGCGCCACCGGCACCTACATGGACTACACCGACAGCCATATACTGATGGTGCCCACCCGCGCCGCCGCCAGCACCGAGAAAGCCCTCTCCGCCTACCGCTATGCGTTCCTCGATTACCGAACGGCGCTTCCAACGCGCCGCGTGGCCGCGCTGGCCGATTATGACGCCATCGACGGGGCCTGGGGCGCGGTTTTCGACGGGATCTTTTTTATCCGCAACGTATATCCGGTGAACCGGTTTCAGTAGCGCCGCGGGAACAGGCTGCCGCGTATATTCACGACGTTGGGCAGCGTGCTTTCGCGCTCCGGCGCATATATAAGGTATCCCCGCGCGCGGCGAACTTTTTTTTGCCCCGTTGCCCATCCGTATGTAGGTTTGTAAAAAATTTGTCAAAATAATCCTCCTGATATGACCTGGAAACAGCTCTTTACCTCTTCGATTGGGAAAAAGTTAGTCATGGCGTTCACCGGTTTGTTCTTGGTCCTGTTCCTGGTCGTCCACGTCACCATCAATTCCATGATCTTCCTCAACGACGGGGGAGAGTCCTTCAACGTCGTGGCCCACTTCATGTCGCACAACATCATCGTGCGCATCCTGGAAGTGGGACTGTTCGCCGGTCTGATCCTGCATATCGTCCAGGCCTGGTTCGTTTCCCAGGAAAACAACTCCCGTCGCGGCGTCGGATACGCGGTATCCGCAGCCAGCACGAACAGCACCTGGTATAGCCGCTCGATGGGCGTCCTCGGATCGCTCGTCCTTATATTCCTCGTCGTCCACCTGGCGAACTTCTGGGGGCCTGCCCGGGTCAACCTCTACTTCGGCGCCGACAACACCGACGCCTTTGCCGACATGAAGGTCGTTTTCAGCCAGTGGTATTTCGTCGTTATTTACCTGCTGGGCGTATTCGCCCTCTTCTGGCACCTTTTCCACGGCTTCCAGAGCGCCTTCCAAACGCTCGGCGTCCGCAGGGGCCGCTACAAATCCATCATCGTCGGTATCGGGATCGGCTACACCTTCATCGTCTGCATCCTGTTCGCCCTCATGCCCATCCTCATGTATACCCAAGTGATCCAATAAAGCACCATTATGTTGAACGCAAAGATTCCTGCCGGTCCCTTAAAAGACAAATGGGAGAACTATAAGAGTACGGTCAAGCTGGTGAACCCGGCCAACAAGCGCCACCTCGACATCATCGTCGTCGGTTCCGGTCTTGCCGGCGCCTCGGCCGCCGCTTCGCTCGGCGAAATGGGCTACAAGGTCAAGTGTTTTTGTTTCCAGGATTCGCCCCGGCGCGCGCACTCCATTGCCGCCCAGGGGGGGATCAACGCCGCCAAGAACTACCAGAACGACGGGGACTCCACCTATCGTTTGTTTTACGATACCATCAAGGGCGGTGACTACCGCTCCCGCGAGGGCAATGTGTACCGCCTGGCGGAAGTCAGCGCGAGCATCATCGACCAGTGCGTGGCCCAAGGGGTACCCTTCGCCCGGGAATACGGCGGTCTGCTGAGCAACCGGTCCTTTGGCGGGGTGCAGGTACAACGCACCTTTTACGCTGCCGGCCAGACCGGTCAGCAGCTCCTCATCGGCGCCTACCAGGCCCTCGAACGCCAGGTAGCCGACGGGAACGTCAAGATGTACAGCCGTCACGAGATGCTGGACATCGTCACGATCGAAGGCAAGGCCAGGGGCATCATCGCCCGCAACCTCATCACCGGGGAGCTGGAACGCTACTTCGGGCACGCGGTCTTGCTGTGTACCGGCGGTTACGGCAACGTCTTCTACCTGTCGACCAACGCGATGGGCTCCAACGTCAGCGCGGCCTGGAAGGCCTGTCGCAAGGGCGCGTATTTTGGCAACCCCTGTTTTACCCAGATACATCCCACCTGCATACCGGTAACGGGCGACCACCAGAGTAAGCTGACGCTGATGTCCGAGTCTCTCCGGAACGACGGCCGCATCTGGGTGCCCAAACAAAAGAACGACACCCGGCCCGCCGCGCAGATCCCCGAAGACGAGCGCGACTACTACCTGGAACGCCGGTATCCGGCGTTCGGGAACCTGGTTCCCCGGGACGTGGCGTCGCGCGCGGCCAAGGAACGTTGCGACGCCGGGTATGGCGTGGGCACGTCGAAGCAGGCCGTTTACCTCGACTATGCATCCGCCATCGACCGCTATGGACGCACCGAAGCCGGGAAACACGGCCTTGAAAACCCGACGCCCGAACAAATACGGGAATTGGGTATGGCCGTGGTCAAGGAAAAGTACGGGAACCTGTTCGACATGTACGAAAAGATCACCGGCGAAAACCCCTACGAGGTCCCGATGCGCATCTACCCCGCCGTCCACTATACGATGGGCGGTCTATGGGTCGACTACGAGCTGATGACCACCGTCACCGGTCTCTACGCCCTGGGCGAGGCCAACTTCTCCGACCACGGCGCCAACCGTCTGGGCGCCTCGGCCCTCATGCAGGGCCTGGCCGACGGTTATTTCGTCATCCCCTATACCATCGGTAACTACCTGGCCGACGAGATCCGCACCAAAGCCATCCCCACCGACCATCCGGCCTTTGTACAGGCCGAAGCGGAAGTGAAGGCCCGGATCGACCGGCTGATGAGCATACAGGGCACGCAAAGCGTCGAGAGCTTCCACAAGCGCCTCGGCAAGATCATGTGGGACAAGTGCGGTATGGCCCGCAACGCCCAGGGCCTCCGCGAAGCGATCGAAGAGATCCGGGCCCTCCGCGCCTCCTTCTGGAAAGACGTCCGCATTCCGGGCGGCGTGAACGAGTTCAACCCCGAGCTCGACAAGGCCGGTCGCGTCGCCGACTTCCTCGAGCTCGGGGAATTGATGTGCCAGGACGCCCTGCAGCGCAACGAAAGCTGCGGCGGCCACTTCCGCGAAGAGTACCAGACCCCGGACGGCGAAGCCCTCCGCGAGGATGGCGAGTTCATGTTTGCCGCCGCCTGGGAATTCAAGGGCGAAGGCCAGTATGAGCTCCACAAGGAGGCCCTCGATTATGAAGTTGTTCACCCGACCCAGCGGAGTTATAAATAAAAAAGCATTATGGAACATTATACGATGAACCTCACGCTCAAAGTGTGGCGCCAAAAGAACGGCAAGGACAAGGGTGGTTTCGAGACCTACCAGGTCCCCGGTATTTCCTCTGAAATGTCCTTCCTGGAAATGTTCGACGTACTCAACGAACGGCTGGTGGCGGAAGGGAAGGAACCGATCGCGTTCGATCACGACTGCCGCGAAGGGATCTGCGGGATGTGCTCGATGCACATTAACGGTAAACCCCACGGCCCCTGGCACGGGACTACCACCTGCCAGCTCCATATGCGGGCCTTCAAGGACGGGGACACCATCGTGGTGGAGCCCTGGAGGGCCAAGGCCTTCCCCGTGGTCAAGGACCTCGTGGTGGACCGCAGCTCCTTCGACCGGATCATCCAGGCCGGGGGGTATATCTCCGTCAACACCGGGAACGCCGTCGACGCCAACGCCATTCCCATCGACAAACAGAACGCCGACGACGCCTTTGCCGCCGCCGCCTGTATCGGTTGCGGAGCCTGCGTAGCCGCCTGTAAGAACGCTTCCGCGATGCTCTTCGTCTCCGCCAAGGTTTCCCACCTGGCGCTCCTGCCCCAGGGCCATCCCGAGCGCAAGACGCGGGTGGCGGCGATGGTGGCGCAGATGGACAAGGAAGGGTTTGGCGGGTGTACGAATACCGGGGCCTGCGAGGCGGAGTGTCCGAAGGAGATTTCGCTGGTCAATATCGCGCGGCTCAACCAGGAATATATGCGCGCGGGGTTTGCTTCTGAGTAGGCGCCCCGCCCCCGCGGGCTTCACAAGTCAATAACTATGCGCTTTCCCGGGAATTGCCTAACTTAGTGGGACCCAAAGCGTCACCGTTGCGAAGATTACTCTGCCTCTGGCTACTGATCTTGGCCGGTATCGGCGTCTCGAGGGCCCAGGTTATAAAATCCATATCCTCCAACTGGCGTACCAAGATGATTCCTGTTCGCCCGGATACGGTGAGCTTGGACTCTATGAGCGTCGTACCGGGTACGCTCGTATTGGAGGGCGTGGATACGGGGGCGTATGGCTTCAACGCCGCGCAAAGCCGGCTTTGGTGGAAGCGGCGGCCGACGACAGACAGCGTTAAGGTATCCTACCGCGTTTTCCCCTTCGCTTTTCAGCAACCCCTCTACAAGTACCGATACGACAGCGTTTCCCGCTTCATGGTGGTCTCGCCTTATTTCCGCCGGCGGCCGGACGACGACATGACCAATTTCAATTTCGGGAACATCACCTATAACGGCAGCTTTGGACGGTCGCTGTCCTTCGGCAACAACCAGGACGCCGTCGTCAATTCGTCCCTCAACCTCCAGATCAACGGCATCCTGGGCGACTCGATCGAATTGTCCGCCGCCATCACCGATAACAACCTCCCCATCCAGCCCGACGGAACCACCGCCCAGCTTAACGAATTCGACAAGGTCTATATCCAGTTCCGCAAGCACGGCTGGCAGGTCGCCCTCGGTGACATCGACATCCGGCGCAGCGAAGGGGACTATTTCACCTTTTTCAAACGCCTCGAGGGCGTCTCCGTGGAAGACAAGTCCCGCACCAACCACTTCATCGCCAGCGGCGCCATTTCCAAGGGCATCTTCGCCCGCAACGTGTTCGAAGGAGAGGAGGGCAACCAGGGCCCCTACCGGCTCCAGGGTAACAACAACGAAGCCTACTTCGTCGTCCTGGCGGGGACCGAAAAGGTTTTTATCGACGGCGTCCAGATGCAGCGGGGCGAGGACCAGGACTATGTCATCAACTACAACACCGCGGAGATCACTTTTACCGCCAAACGGATGATCTCCAAGGACCAGCGTATCCAGGTGGAGTTCGAGTACGCCAACCAGAACTACCTCAACACGCAGCTGCTGTTGGGGGACGACATGGATTTCGGGTCGCGGCTACACGTCCGCGCCAACTACTATTCGAGCACCGACGCCAAAAACAGCCCGCTCAACCAGGTGCTTACCGCGGGGCAGAAACAGTTCCTGTCGCAACTGGGTGACAGCGTACAGAACGCGTACTATCCGAGCGCCACGCTCGACACCTTTAGCGCATCGGCCGTGATGTACGCGCTACGGGACAGCGTGGTAGGCGGGGTGCGCTACGACTCCGTTTTTGTGTACTCCACCAACCCCGACTCCGCCGTATACAACGTCGGCTTTACTGATATGGGTCTGGGGAATGCCGACTATGTCCTCGTCGGTCAATCCGCCAACGGCAACGTCTATCAGTGGAGCCCGCCCCTAAACGGCGTGCACACAGGCGAATATGCGCCGGTGGTGCTGCTGATCGCGCCAAAAAAACAACAGGTCATCAGCGCCGGCGCCACCTATAAGCTCGACCGGCATACGACGCTCAACGGCGACTGGGCGCTCAGCGACTACAACCCCAATACCTTCTCCCATAAACGGGCGGATGAGATCGGCATGGCCGGGAAGGTCGGCCTCGTCCGCGAGCAGGCCCTCAACCCGAACCTGAACGTCGCGACCAACGTGTCCATGGAATGGGTCAACCAGAACTTCACCCCCATCGAGCGTCTCCGCAGCCCCGAATTCTACCGCGACTGGGGGCTGCCGCTGGTGGTTACCCCGGCCTCCGAGCGGCTGGGCATGGCGGGGATCGGGTTCACCGGTAAAACGACGTCGATCAGGTACGACGTCCGCTATTTCACCCGGTCGACCGGTTATTCCGGCGAGCAAAACGTCCTTACGCAGACGTTTAAGCAAAACGGCTGGAGCTGGAACGCCCAGCTCAGCCTCACCACCTTTGACAGCACCTTCAACCGGGGCATGTACTGGCGGCCAACCCTGGAGCTGAGCAAGGTCCTCGAGGATATGGGCAAGGTCACCGTCGGCGGCAAATACAGCCTCGAAAAAGACGCCATCCTCAACCGCGCCGCCGATTCGCTCGACGGCACCAGCTATGGCTTCGACACCTGGCAGGTCTACCTCCGTTCCCCCGAGGGCAAAAAGCGCTGGGGCCTCAGCTACACCGACCGCAGCGACCGCGCCCCCGAAGGCCGCGACCTCGTCACTACCGACCAAAGCCACACCATCAACGGCTATTGGGAATGGACGGCGAACCTCCACCAGCAGGTCAAGCTCAACGCCACCTACCGTGAGCTGGACGTCAACCAAACGAAGGTCAGCACCCTGCTCCCCGAACACACCATCCTCGGTCGCGCGGAGTACCTGACCAACGTTTTCAAGGGCGCCCTCACCGGTAACGTACTCTACGAGCTCGGCGCCGGCCAGGAGCAGCAACGCGAATACACCTATGTCCAGGTCCCCGCCGGCCAGGGCCAGTACACCTGGATCGACTACAACAAGGACGGCATCGCCCAGGTCAACGAATTCGTGATCGCCCAGTTCCAGGACCAGGCGGACTATATAAAGGTTTACCAACCCACCGGCAACTATGTAAAAGCGGATTATACGACGCTGCACTACAGCCTCGTGCTGAATCCTTCCGTTGCCTGGCGCGGTTTAAAGACGCAGTCTTTATTGCAAAAATTCCTCGGGCGCTTCATGCTCCAATCCAGCATGCAGGTCAACAAAAAGGTCATCTCTTCCGATGCCGTGGCCTTCAATCCCTTCTCGGGCAATCCCGCGGATACGTCCTTATTGAGCCTGGCCGAGGTTTTCAGCAACGGTATATTCTTTAACAAGCTCAGCCCCGTTTGGGGTCTCGACCTTACGCACATCGTCAATTCAAATAAGGCCTACCTCACCTACGGCGCGCAAAGCCAGCGTTTGCGCGACCTCGGATTGAAGCTGCGCTGGAACTTCTCCCGCGTGTACTCTTTGAACATCACGAACAAGCTCGACGTCAACAGCATGCTCACCCCGGCGTTCGCCAACCAGAACTATCTGATCAATTCCTTCCAGACCGAACCTCAGGTGGCGTACACAAAGGGGACCCGCTATCGCCTCGCCTTCGGGTGCCGCTACCTGACGCAGGCCAACGCGTCGGAATACGGCGGCGAGCACTCCACCTCCAAGGCGCTCACCTTCGACGGGAAGTACAACGTAGTCACCAATACCTCGATCACCTCCCACTTCGAAATGAACGGCATCACCTTCACCGGCGCCGACCAGACCACTACCACCGCTTATACGATGCTTCAGGGGTTGACTACCGGGACGAACTATGTCTGGTCGATCGACCTGACCAAGCGGGTGCTCGGTAACATCGAGGTCACTGTCTCCTACGACGGGCGCAAGCCCGGCGAGGGGAAGACCATCAATACCGGAAGGGCGTCCGTGAGGGCGATATTTTAAGGGCTCTGGAAAATGTCTATCTTTAATTTATTCTACGTTAAAAATAAATTTGCACATGGCCAAATCACCGGGTACATCGACTGCAAAATCGGTGCAACTTGAAATAACAAATTTCAAATCCTTGAAGCATATAAATATTGATACGTCAAGGGTGAATGTATTTATTGGTAAACCCAATAGTGGCAAGTCTAATTTACTTGAGGCAATGACGCTTTTTAATTTTATTCGGAAAGGCGACCAGGCTATCCCTTCTCCTATAAGATATACGGCTTTAAATCAATTGTTTTATGATACTGATACATCCAAGGAAATTGTTGTAAAATACGATGAAAACATAGCGACCTTTTGGTACCAAAAAAATGCAAATGTTTTTGTCCAGGCTGTAAATCTTGATAACTCAGCTTCAGATATACAAAATTGGAGGGCTTCTGCGACATTGCCGATTGGCGAATTCGAAGAGATTGTTAATCGATCCAGCCGGTCAATCAAAACTGGTCAATTTGCTGTAAAAATGGGAATATTTTCAGTTGATGGTTCTCAAGCCGCCTCCTCATTGGGTGCCACTATATCTGAAAACCCGGTTCGGAAGTATGATTTTATCGAAGGCCGCAACTATGGAGATTCCTTCGCAGGGTATTTAAAAGAGCATGGAGAAAACTTATATTCAATCGTTAGAGAGAGCCCGGAAATCCGAGAATGGATTAGACCATTTTTTGATGAATATGGGCTTGAGTTTTTAATAGACTTCAATACCAGAACATTTGAAATCCAAAGGAGAGAGAAGGGTATTTCTTATAAAATACCGTTTGAGCTGACTCCAGATACACTAAGAAGGATGCTAATCAATGTAGCAGCAATTTATTCTAATACTAAGAGCGTTATTCTCTTCGAGGAACCAGAAGCTCATTCATTTCCCCCCTATATTAAGGAGCTTTCGGAGTTGATTAAAGCGGATAAACAGAACACATATTTCATAACGACACATAGTCCTTACTTTTTGGACAGTATGGTGGAAGACTCTCTCGGCATAAAAGATATTTCTTTCTTTCAGGTCTATTTTGAAGATTACCAGACCAAAATAAAAAAACTATCTCAAGGCGATCTTGACAATATTTGGGGCAATGGTGCGGATGTATTTTTCAACATAGATTCTTTAGACAGATGATCCGTTACCCGAATTTGGTTCCGGAATGTAACGTAGATACAGTGTTTGTCGAGGCTATCGGTTATAAGGGGCCGAGTCATGCTTCGAGCATAACTGGAGTGTGCTCTGTTTTGGAAAAATGGAGAGGTCCCGGGAAAGTCATAGGGTTTATTGATAATGACAAAAAGAAGCCCCAATACTTCTATAAGTTTGAGAAAATTCAGGAGTTCAATCGGGTATCTATTTATAAGCACTTTAAAAAAGAGCAGTATTTGGTGGTGGTTGATCCGGCCATGGATAAATTTATCTATGATTTAGGTAAGGGTCTAGGCCTTCGGTTTTCTGAGACGTATCGTTTGCCCCATGAATTTTCACCCTTTTTAGCATTGACAAAGAAGAATGCGATTTTAAAAAACAGAGATTTCCGGAATCTATTGAATACAATTATTCAGAAGAATCCAGCGGAGATTCAGTTTAT
>NZ_DATJIY010000060.1:0-10850 GCF_035492835.1 Dinghuibacter sp. | reverse complement strand
ATTCTCAGCAAAACAGGAAAAAAGAGGCATCCCACCCCACTCCCTTCGCCTTGCGCGCTTAGGACGGCACGGGGGCAGATCAGGTGCGGGCGCGAAAAAGCCCGCCTTTGGGGGGCGGGCTCTCGTATTGTCTGCTGTCCGGAGGACGAATTTATTTGGAGGACGAATCCTTTCCGATGGGGCGGGAGCCCTCCAGGGGGGCGGGGGGCTTGGCGGAGAATTGTTGTTTGAGTTGTTCGAGCTGGCCGACGATGGCTTTGGCGGTTTGGAGGTCTTCGGTGAAGGCACCGGCGTCATTGTCGCTTAGGGAGTTGTAGTAGTCGACTTGTTCGCGGCAGTCGCGGATGACGGCGTCGGCTATCTGGGCGCCCTTGGCGCTGTCGCCGGCCAGGTAGTAGGCGTAGGCATACTGCATGGAGGTGATGTCTTCCTGGTTGCGGAAGGACACCATGCCGTAGGGCAGCGTCGTTGGGTTGAGCTTCTGGTAGCCGTAGTCGAGGACCTTGCGGGCGCTGTCCTTATTACCCTTGTTGGCCAGTACGGTGCCGAGGGTGGAGAAGGAGCTGCGGATCGAGATCAGGACGCGGCGGCCGTTCTCGTCAAAATAGATATTCTGCTTGTCGGCGCCGCCAAACTTGAACTTCGACATCAGGTTGTTATACATGGTGTCGGCATTGACCGTGGGCTCCTGCGGATTGGGCCTCAGGGGCACCAGGCGGTAGGCCAGACCGTCGTCCTGGACGAAGTTCGTCAGACCGAGGCCGTACGGCTGGGAGAAGTATATCGGCCGCTGCCATTGGTTGGCCGCGATGATATTGAATTCGAAGATGTCGTTCTTCAGCATGTTGCTGTTGGGGAAGTTGAACGTCAGCTTGTCCAGGATGCGCGCGCTGTCCTTGGCGGCGACGGTGCCGTTGGCCAGTACGGTTTCCCTGTCCACGGGCAGCGAAAAGTTGTGCGTGGGGAAGTAGTTCAGGCCATAGCCGCCCTGGGTCTGCATCTGGTTTTTATCGTCGCCGATGAAATTCATCAGGCGGGTGAGGTCCCAGGCGCTGTCCTTGGGCACCCGTACCGCGCCCTGATCGTAGAAGGGCACGTAGTTGCGGGCGTCGCCGACGTACTGGCTGGGTTTCCAGCTCATGGGGACGGGGGCGCTTTCATTGATTTTGCGGGTAAGCTGGTTGATCATCCAGTCGGTCCCCAGCAGGCTGGTGACGATGACGCGGACGTCGGGGCGGATATTCTCCACCTCCTGGGCGTACCACAATGGATAAGTATCGTTATCCCCGCCGGTGAACAGGATCGCGTTGGGGGCGCACGAGTTCAGGTAGTCCGAAGCCGCGTCGCGGGCCAGGGTCTTTTGGGAACGGTCGTGGGCCTTCCATTCCTGGCAGGCCATGAGCAGGGGAACGGCCACGATACAGAGCGCCGCAGCCAGCCCGGCGGATGTCACGCCGGTCAGTTTCAGCTTGGGGTTCTTGAGCTGTTCGTAGACAAACAACACGCCTAGCCCCACCCATATCGCAAAGGCGTAGAACGAGCCCACGTACGAGTAGTCCCGTTCGCGGGGCTGCGGCAGGGCCTGGTTGAGGTAGAGGATGATGGCTATGCCGGTAAAGAAGTACAGGAGGAATACGACGACGGCGTTGGTCTTGTCGCGCTTCCATTGGTAGAGCAGCCCCAGGATGCCGAGGATGAGCGGCAGCATGAAGAGCGGCGCGCGCGCCTTATTGTGCTTGAGGGACTCGGGCAGCTTGCTCTGGTCGCCGAGGCGGAAGTTGTCGTAGAAAGGGATGCCGCTGATCCAGTTCCCGTCCCGGACGTTACCCAGACCCTGCAGGTCGTTCTGGCGACCCGCGAAGTTCCACATGAAGTACCGCCAGTACATCCAGTTGAACTGCCGGTCGATCATGAACCAGAACCTTTGGCCGCCGGTGGGGGATTCCCCTTCGGCCAGGCCGGCCCAGCTCTTATAATAGTCGACGTGACCCTGGCTGTTGTCGGAATCCCACATACGCGGCAGGAAGTGTACGTCGTTGGGATCGTATTCGTATTTCAGCTTTTTGCCCACGACCTCGTAACGGCCGGTGGTGAGGTCCTTATAATAGATATTCCCCGTCTCGACCGAATTGACCGGCCGGGCGTTGAAGTCCGGACCCGTCAGGATCGGCCAGTCCCCGTACTGGGAACGGTCGAGGTAGGCGACGAGCTCGATGGGGTTGTTTACGTTCTGCATGTTGACCGCGGGATCGGCGTTGGCGCGGATCAGGATCACGGCATAGGAAGAATAGCCCAGCAGGATGAACGTCAGACCGTATAGCCCGATCTCCAGGTAGCGCTTGCCGTGCTTGACCGCGTAGCGGATACCCCAGATCACGAGTCCCAGGAACAGGACGATAAAGAAGTAGCAGCCGGAGTTGAACGGCATGCTGAAATCGTTGACGAACATCAGCTCGAAGGCTCCCATCAGCTTGATGCTGTATTGGATCAGGACGACCTGGACGATACCGGTCAGGACGCAGGCCAGGAGAAAAGCCCAAACCATGCCCCACCGGGAGAACTTATAGCGTTTGAAATAGATCGTCATGACGATGGCGGGGATGCTCAGGATCGAGAGCAGGTGGACGCCGATCGACAATCCTATGATATAACAGATGAGGATCAGCCAGCGGTCGGCGCCCGGTTGGTCGGACACCTCTTCCCACCGCATCATGGCCCAAACGGTCATCGAGATGAAGAGGGGAGACACGCCAAACACGATGGCTTCCACGGCGGAGAACCAAAACGAGTCGGAGAAGGCGAAGCACAACGCGCCAACGGCCCCGGCGGCCATGATGACGATCATTTTTTCCATCGTCGGTACCTCTCCCTTGGCCAGCATCATGCGTTTGGCCAGGTGGGTGATGGTCCAGAAAAGGAACATGCAGGTAAAACCGCTCGCCAGGGAGGACAGGAGGTTGACCTGGACGGCTGCGTGCGCGTTAGCCGCGGTGGCATCCCAGCCGCCGCCGAAAAGGATGATGAAGATCCGCCCCAACAGGATGAAGAGGGGCGCTCCGGGTGCGTGGGAAATCTGCAGTTTGTAGGCACAAGGGGTAAACTCGCCGCAGTCCCAGAAGCTGACGGTAGCTTCCCGGGTCATCACAAAGACGGTGCAGGCGATGGCACAGATGATCCATCCAACGATGGTATTGGTCTTCTTAAAATTCATGCGGCAAAATAGGAACTTTTGCTTTTTCAGCAGTCATTTATGTTTTCTTTAACACAGGAAGGAGTTCAGACACATCGGTTTTGATGAAATTGGCGTGATCCCGCCGGACCTTCCCGGCGTATTTGGAGGCGTAATCCGCCACGTATTTCTTCCAGTCGGCGGCGCGGCCCGCAAAGGCGATCAGCTCGTCGGCCGTCGCCGAACCCTGACGCCCCCCGCTCCTGAGGGCGCCCCAGGCGCAGAGATCGGCTACCGTATCGACAAACTGGGCGCAACGCTTGATCTTTCCCCGGAAGTGGAGCAGGTCGAGCTTGTCCTCCATGGGTTGCAATTTCCGGACGACAAACGACTTTTCGCCGATGTCCAGCGTGCTGAGCAGGGCGGGTGGCACGGCTTCCACGCGCCGTTCGATTTCGATGATGCGCTCGGCCTGGCTGGCCCAGGCGGGTTGGCGGAAGTGGTGCTTCTGGAGCAGGCTGGGCGTCTGGGCCTCCTTTATATCGATGAGGGCGTACCGGTTTTTGCCGGGTCGCCCTTCCACCAGGACGACATAGCGCTCCAGGCCGAGGCTACCAGTGCCGGCTATGCGAAAAGCGATGTCGCGGATCTTAAAATAGTCCGGGTCGACCTTATAAAGGGCCGATTTCCGGAAGGCCTCGTCGACCTTTTGGCGGGTTTGGTCGGAGATGGCGACGTAGTGGCCCGGCCGGAGGATCAGCCGGGGCTTGTTCTTCTTTTCCCCCACCCTGCCCGTAAGGAATTCCCGGTGGGTGCGTTGCGCCACCGCTTCCAGGAGGTTCTTCACGACGCCGGTGGCGGTTTCCTGCTCGAGCACGCGGATGTATCCCCGGCCCAGCGTCTGGACGTACCGGTCCAGGAAGGCCTTTACCTGCGCCGTGGCGCCCCGGGCGTCCAGCTGCAAGTCGTCGGCGCCGACATGGATGCTTACGGCAAAGCGCGCGATGTCCAGCAGGCAGGGGGCCAGCGCCGCCTCGTCGAAGTCGTTGAGGTCGAAGTAGGCGAGGCCGTTATCGCCCTTGAAGCTCCCCAGGTTCTCCAGGTGCAGGTCCCCGCAGATCCAGGTCTTGGGGGAAGCCAGCAGCGGGCTGTCCTTGGGTATGTCCTCGTAAAACAAGTGGTCCGTGCCCCGCAGGAAAACAAAGGCGCTTGTGCTCATCGCCTTGTACTTGAGGGCAAGCATCTGGGGTATCCGGCCCCTGTTATAGACCCGGATCCGGTGCAGGAGGGAAGGCTCGGTCATCCCCCAAGATAACCAATTCTACCAGAAATAGGTATACAAGAAGGTCAGTATCACTACGATGACCGCCGACCCGAAGGCAAAGCCCTTAGACACTTTGAACATCGACTTGTCGACGATCAGCCCCTTGTTCTGAATGCCCCGGCGGTTCTGGATGTTGGTGATGATGGCCATACCGATGAGGCATAGGATGAAGACGATCCCCATCCGGTCCATGAACGGTATCTCATATTTCCCACCGTTGGCGGAATTGGGTTGGAACAGCCCATACGGCGTAAGGAAACTAAGGTCCGCCCACAACGGCAGGAATTTCAATACGACCGAGAAGACAAAGCCGCCGATAGTGGCGAACAGGGCCGCGTCGGACGTAGTGCGTTTGTAGAAGAAGCCCAGCAGGAACATGGCCAGGATACCCGGGGAAACGAAGCCGGTATATTCCTGTATGTAGTTGAAGCCTTGTTTGCCTTCACCCATCAGTTTTTCACCGATAACCAGCGACATGAAGATGGCCAGCAGCATGGAGACGACGACCGTCCATTTACCCATGCGGACCAGGTGGGCCTCGTCGGCTTCCTTATTAAACGCCTTCTTATAAACGTCGAGCGTAAAGATGGTGGCGATGCTGTTGGCCTTGCCCGCCAGCGAGGCGACGATGGCCGCCGTCAGGGCCGCGAAGGCGACGCCCTTGAAGCCAACGGGGAGTAGGGTCATCAGGTTGGGATAGGCCTTGTTTGGGTCGACCACACCGGCGGAGCTGAGCATCTCGGTGTGGAACATGCCCTTTTGCCACAGCACATAGGCGCCGATTCCCGGCAGAACCACGATCACGGGCATGAGGAGCTTCAGGAAGGCCGCGTACAAAATACCGCTGCGCGCGGTCTTTAGGTCGGCGCCCAACGCCCGTTGGGTGATGTATTGGTTACAACCCCAATAGTTCAGGTTGGTGATCCACATCCCCCCGATCAGCACGGAAAGACCCGGAAGGCTGACGTAGTTGGGGTTGTCCTTTTTGAAGATCATGTGGAAGTGGTCGTTTGCCGAGGACGTCAATATCTTGAACCCGTTGATCAGACCGGAAGTGCCGGACTTTTCCGCCACCAGGTGCAGGGCGATCCACGTCGCCACCAGACCGCCCAGGATCAGGAAGAATACCTGGATGACGTCGGTATACCCGATCACTTTCATACCTCCCAGGGTGATGATCACCGCGAAGAGCGCCAGGGCGACGATACAGACATATATGTTCAACCCGGAAATACCGCTCACCGCGAGCGCTCCCAGGTAGAGGATCGACATCAGGTTGACCACAATATACAAGGCCAGCCAGAAGATCGCCATGATCATGGCCACCTTGTCGTTGTACCGCTGGCTGAGGAACTGGGGCATGGTGAAGATGCGGTTCTTCAGGTAAACGGGGATGAAGAAAACCGCGACGATGATGAGGGTCGCCGCCGCCATCCATTCATAGGTGGAGACCGCGAGACCCATCTGGAAACCGGAGCCGCTCATACCGATGAATTGCTCGGCCGATATGTTGGAGGCGATCAGAGAAGCACCGATGGCCCACCAGGTCAGCGAACCTTCCGCCAGGAAGTAGTCGGCGGACGTGGTTTGCGCCTTGCGTTTGCGGCGGTATATCCAATAACCATAAAAGGCGACGATACAGAAGTAAATCAAAAAAACGATGTAGTCGGCTGGCTGTAAGGCTTTCATTTATGCAGCAATTCGTTCAAAAATGTTTAATAAAAATGCTCGAATGTTGAAGTTTCGGTCGTTAAGTGTCAAATACACACTTCATGTGGGCGCTAAAAAAAGAACCCCTATGAAGGGGCTCAATATACAAAAGAATCTATTATCCGGGGTAGAATTCCGAATTCCGGTGTCCTAGAGTTCCAAATTCCCGGTAAGGCGGATGTCCCTCGACGAGCTGCCCACCAGGAAGTCAAAACGACCGGGTTCCATGACCCACTGGCGTTTGGCTTCGCTGTAGTACTGGAAGGCGTCCTTGTTCAACGTCAGGGTTATGGTTTTGGAAGCGCCAGGTTCGAGGTACACCTTTTCAAAGGACTTCAGCTCCTTCTCCGGACGGTCTACCGAACATTTGGCCTCGTGTACGTATACCTGGGCGACTTCCGCTCCGGGCCTGGTACCGGTGTTGCGCACGGTGAAGCGTACCGTCACCTTACCCGGACCCGCCGGCGTCACGCTCAGGTTGCTATACCCAAAGGTGGTATAGGACAGCCCGTATCCGAAGGGAAAGAGCGGCGCCACCTTGTAGGTATCGTAGTAACGATAGCCGACATAGATACCATCGTTATAGCGGACGGTTGTGTCGTCACCGGGATATTCACCCAGCTTGTGCGCGGGCACGTCTTCGAGTTTTACCGGGAAGCTCATCGGCAGCTTGCCGGAAGGGTTGACCTTGCCATACAGGATATTCGCCAGCGCGGTGCCGCCTTCGAGACCGGGATACCAGGCCTGGAGGATGGAAGGCACGGTGTTTTCCCATTGCGTCATGTCGATCGGTCCGCCGCCCATGAGCACGACGATCGTCTTTGGGTTGGCCTTGACGACCGCCTTGATCAGCTCGTCCTGTCCGAAGGGCATGTTCATATCGGGTTTGTCGACGTCTTCGGCGTCATAGGCGTTGTCTTTCCACACCGCATAGTCGTAACCGTGGGTCCAGCCGCCGACGATGATGGCTACGTCGGCCTGGGCCGCCGCCTGGGCGGCCTGGGCGATCAGGGCCTTGTCGGCCTGGGCGCCACGGGCGATGGTGTAGCCCTGGGCGTAGGTAATCTCGACGTTGCTATTGGCGTTTTTCAGCCCTTGCAATGGCGTCACCTCATATAGGGAGCGCACCTGGGAGCTGCCGCCGCCCTGGGCGTTGGGGCGGTCGGCGTTGGCGCCGATGACCGCGATGCGGCGGACGTTGTTATTTAACGGCAGTAGATTTTGCGTGTTTTTTAGCAGAACTATGCCTTCTTCAGCCACCTTGCGCGCGACCATCTGATGCGCCTTTGTATCAAAAGCGCCCTTCGCGCGGCTGTGGTCCATCATGTGGGTTTTGAACATGATCCGAAGGATGCGGCGGACCTTGTCGTCCACCAGCGCCTCGGACACGGCGCCATCCCTGACGAGCGTCATCACGGTGTCGCCCAGGAAGAATTTGTGGTAATCGGGGTTGGGGAGCATCGACAGGTCGGTGCCCATTTCGAGGTCGGTGCCGTTCTCCAGCGCTTCCATCGTATTGTGGACGGCGCCCCAGTCGCTGATCACGATCCCCTTGAAACCCCATTCTTTTTTGAGGATGGTATCGATAAGGTAAGCGTTTTCGGTACAGAACTGACCCCGGAATTTATTATAGGCGCCCATGATGGTGTTGGCGCCGCCTTCGGTGATCGCGGCCTTGAACCCGGGGAGGTAGATTTCCCTCAGGGCGCGCTCGCTCATTTCCACGTCGATGTGGCTGCGGCCGATCTCCTGGTTGTTGGCCAGGTAGTGTTTTACGCAAGCCGAGATACCCTGGGACTGCATACCTTTTATTTCCCCCACCACCATCCGGGAGACCAGGTAGGGGTCTTCGCTCATATATTCGAAATTCCGGCCGTTGAGGGGGGTACGTATTATATTAATACCAGGCCCCAGCTGGACGTCCTTGCCCCGGGCATTGGATTCGCTGCCCAGCGCGCTTCCCTGCTGGTACCCCAGCTGGGGATTCCAGGTGGCGGCCAGACAAACGCCCGTCGGGAAGTAGGTGGCGGAATCAAATACATGGACCAGGGTCTCGTCCCAGCCCCTGCCGTGCTCCAGGCGTACCCCATGGGGGCCGTCGGACATTGTCAGCTCCGGGATCCCCAGCCGGGGTATCCCGCCAGAGGTAAAGGAGCTACTGGCATGGATCATATCGACCTTTTCGGCCAGGGTCATCTTCTTGATAAGTTGATCGATCTTGAGCTCGGTGGGGTCCTTGGGGGCGCCTTTGATCGCCATGGGCTTGGAGCCCTCGGGGGGCTTGGGCTGTTGGGCCGGTGTGGACTGTTGGGCCATTATGGGGCCGACCGCCGCCAGCGAAATCAGCAAAAACGCGCATTTCCTCAAATTTGTCATCATGCAGCAACGATTATGTGAACTATTCGGGGGCCGGGAGGCCGCCGGTGAGTCATCGAAAATACCGGCTTAAGTGATACATAAGCACTCGCAAACGCTTTGTAGGACCAGAAAGAAACAAATGATGTACCTTTCGCCCCGAATTCCGGGGACTACGTCAAGACTACATCAATCGTTTTCGGGGGGTTTCACATGCGCATTTCTTTTTATACGGTTGGGAAAGGACACGAGGATTATGTCCGGGAAGGCATAGAGGATTTTACGGCCCGGGTTAACCGCTATTACTCCTGTACCTGGAAAATTTTACCGCCAGCCCGGCATACCGGCGATGCGCGTCCCCAGGAGGCGGGCCCCATCCTGGCCGCCTTGTCGCCCGACGACTACCTCGTCCTGCTGGATGAGCGCGGCCGGACCTGGACGTCCGAACAGCTGGCCGGATTTATCGCCACCCGGGCGAACGACAGTTGCCGGCACCTGGTTTTCCTGATCGGAGGCGCCTACGGGGTAGACGAAACCGTGCGCGCCCGCGCTCAGTTCACCTGGTCGCTCTCCACCCTGGTATTTCCCCACCAGCTCGTCCGCCTTATCCTGTCCGAGCAGGTATACCGCGCTTGTACCATTTTGCGTAACGAGAAGTATCATCACAGCTAACATTGTATTACCTTAGACGCGAAAAGTAACATGGCATGTCTATTACGCTGGGTATTATTATCATAACCGTCATCATCTCGCTTTCCTCCTTCAACAGGCCAAAGGCTTTCGACGATCTGTCGATGTGGCCGCACATGATCGATACCAAGAAGCAATACTACCGGTTCATTACCAGTGGGTTTATACACGGGGATTTCCTCCACCTGTTTTTCAACATGATCACCCTGTACTTCTTTGGGCGGATGATAGAGGCCAACCTCACGCCAATGATGTATATCCTGTTCTATGTGAGTGCGTTGATCATTTCGGATATACCCACCTATTTCCGTCACCGCCGCAACTTCAGCTACCGGAGCATCGGGGCGTCCGGCGCCATATCGGCCCTGTTGTTCGCGTCGATCCTGTTCGACCCCTGGCAGAACATATACCTTTATTTTTCGATTCCCTGTCCGGCGATACTGTATACCGTTTTGTATATGGCCTATTGCGTGTACGCCAGCAAGCGTCAATTGGGCAACATCAACCACGACGCGCACCTTTGGGGGGGGCTTTATGGTTGGGTGTTTATGATCGCGTGGCAGCCGGCCATCGTTCCCTTCTTTATCGATCAGTTGATGCATCCCCATTTTGGACGCTGATTTTTAGTATCTCCCGCGTTGCCGGGGTTACCTTGACGCGGTCGTCGATGCGGCGACCGACTACCCATAGGATGCGACCGGCGGATTCCAGGATCCAGACCTTTTCTTTGTCGGCGACGGAGACCTTGTTGTCGATGAGGAAGCGCGCGAGCTTCTTTTTCTTGGGCATGCCCAGGGGGTAGAAGTAGTCGCCGGGTTTCCAGCGGCGGAGGAGGAGGGGGTATTGGACCTTGGAGGCGTCGAGGTGCGCCACGGGCTCGGGGGCGGCGCGGGGCGCGGACCCCTTGGGCGCGGTAGTTCCGCGGATGTCGGGCAACGGCGCGTCGGGGGGCGCCAGGGTGAGCGTCAGCCGGCCATCGGGAAAATCCGCGGCGGTCGCGCCTTCCTCAATGGTTATGTGTGTGGCATTCGACGGTGCGACGGGGACGATGAGCAGGAACTTCCGGTCGCGGATGACGCGGTGCGTGGCGGATGCCACGGAATGACCGGTGGTGCTGTGGATCAATGCCTGAGCCTCGCCGGCCTGCGCGGGAGAGAAGCCGAAGGGGTTGAGCAGCTCGTAAAAGATAGTGTCGAGGGGATCCACCCTTTCGAGTTTTGCCACGGGCACACGCCAGTGGCCGGGGCCCTGTTGCTCCAGCAGGTCTTCGAGGTGGCGGTTCACGGCCTCGCGGTAGAGCGTTTCCACTTCGCGGAAGCGGGCCAGGTTGGCGGCGAGGTTTTGGCGCGCTTCGGGATAGCGCTCCTCGATCAGGGGAATGACGCGGTGGCGGAAGAAGTTGCGGGTGTATTTATCGTTTGCGTTGCTGGAGTCTTCGACGTGGAGTAGGCCTTCCGTTTTGGCGTAAGCCACGATCTCCTCCCGTGTCGCGAACAGCAGCGGGCGTACGATGCCGTTCTGTTTCGGGAGCATGGCGCGGAGGCCGGTGGCGCCGGTGCCCTTGACGAGGTTCATCAGGAGGGTTTCGATGTTATCGTCGAG
>NZ_DATJIY010000059.1:0-43901 GCF_035492835.1 Dinghuibacter sp. | reverse complement strand
CGGAACCGCGGCCCGTCTACAGCACCTTTGCCAGCAAAGCCCGCCGGGAGGCCTTCTACCAGAATTTTCTAAAAAATTATATCGAGCGCGACCTGACGCTGCCGCTGGCGGACTCCACCGAGGACGACTGGTCGGACCCGTTCTATGGGATGGAATTGATGCGGTATAAAACGCCGTTTACGCTCCAGCGGATCACCGCGGCCTGGGAGCATATCGACGAGGTCTCCGAAGACTTTACAAAGGCTTTCCTCCAACTGATATTCGCCAACTACCCCAGGCGATTCCGGACGCAGGTGGAAGCGCTGATGCAGCGGACGCAAAGCGACCGGGTATTTGTGCTGTGCGCGGAATACCTGTTGCTCGATCCGGGGGATAACGCCGCGCGGACGGCGATCCGGATGCGTTTAAAAGAACGCCAGGACAGCAGCGCGGACCCCGTCCTGGACCTGTTCCGCCGCCGTCTCAACCACGAAGGCGTGCCCACGCTGACGCCCCCGCTCGAAGACCTCCTGGCCATCCAACCAGGCAAGCTCATTGTATTCAGCTTTCAGCGGTCCAACCGCGACTACCCGGGGCTCACCGTGATCCGTCGCGCGGACGGCACCTTCCAGAAGAATGCGGACGGCTCCTTCTTCTCAGTTCCCCAGCTGGCCCGTTCGGTTACCAACCTCCCCTACTATACCAAGGACGGCAACACGCCCCAGGGAATCTATCGCATGGAAGGACTTGGTTTTTCCCGGAACCAATTCCTCGGGCCCACGCTCAACATCCAGATGCGGATGCCGTATGAGGTGACGCCGGCCCGCTTTTTCAAGAACGACGGCATCACCGATACTACCTGGTACCTGGGCGCGTATAAGGATCTGTTGCCGCCTTCCTGGCGCGAAGACTTTGCGATGCAGGGGGCCTTTTACGCGGGCCGGCTTGGCCGGCGGGAAGTCATTGCCCACGGCACCACGATCAACCCGGAGTACTTCAAGGGCTGCGTTTGGTACCCCCAAACGCCTTCGCTGGGCTGTCTTTGCACCCACGAGAACTGGGACGCCGACGGAAAGCGCGTCTACAGCGACCAGCAGCAGCTGATCGACGCCCTGGACTCCGCGGGCGGGGCCGATGGCTATCTGGTAGTGGTGGAGCTGGACGATTGGCCGGGGCCCGTCCGGCTGGCCGACGTCAGCACCGCCATGACGGCCACGGACAAGGCAGCGGCCATAGCCCGGTCTGCCGTATATTTGCACCGCAATGGCGCCCACCATTCCACTGGCAGAACGCATGCGGCCCACGCGGCTGGATGACCTCATCGGGCAGGAACACCTGGCCGGGAAGGGCAGCATTTTGCGTAATGCCATCGAACACGGCAAGATTCCCTCGATTATTTTATGGGGCCCGCCCGGTGTGGGCAAAACCACGATCGCCGGCATCATCGCCCACACGCTGCACGCGCCGTTCCACACCCTCAGCGCGATCAGCAGCGGGGTAAAGGAAGTCCGGGCGGTGATCGACGAAGCCAGGGAGCAACCCGGCGCCATCCTTTTCATCGATGAAATCCACCGTTTCAACAAAGGCCAGCAGGACGCCTTGCTGGGCGCCGTGGAAAAGGGCATCGTGACGCTCATCGGCGCCACCACGGAGAACCCCAGCTTTGAGGTCAACAGCGCCTTGCTCAGCCGCGCCCAGGTGTATGTGCTAAAGCCCCTGTCCGACGCGGACCTGGAGAAGCTGCTTCAGACGGCCCTCGAAAAAGATCCCGAGATACGCGCCGCGGGGCTCCAGCTCGTCGAGACCGCCGCGCTCATCAACCTCAGCGGGGGTGACGCCCGGAAGCTCCTCAACCTGCTGGAGATCGTTGCCCAATCCGATCCGCCCGGCGGCAAGGTCACCGACGCGGTGGTCATGAACGCGGCCCAGAAAAAGGTGGCGCTCTATGACAAGAGCGGAGATCAGCACTACGACATCATTTCCGCCTTTATCAAGTCGCTGCGCGGCAGCGATCCCAACGCCGCCCTGTACTGGATGGCCCGGATGATCGAGGGTGGCGAGGACGTCAAGTTCATCGCGCGCAGGATGGTGATCCTCGCCAGCGAAGACATCGGAAACGCCAACCCCACCGCCCTGGTGATGGCCAATGCCACCTTCGAGGCGGTCAACAAGATCGGCTACCCCGAGGCGAACATCATCCTTTCGCAATGCTGTACCTATCTGGCCTGCTCCCCCAAGAGCAACGCCGCCGTGGCCGCCATCGGCGCCGCGATGGCCGCGGTCCGGAAGTACGGCGACCAGCCGGTCCCTCTGCACATCCGGAATGCACCCACCCGCCTGATGAAGAACATGGGGTATGGTAAGGATTACCAATATTCACACAACTACGAGAATAATTTTTCCCAGCAGGAATACCTCCCGGAAGCGCTCGCGGGGACTAAGTTCTACGAGCCCGGGCATAATGCCCGGGAAGAAGAGCTGAGGCGCTACCTCAAACAACTCTGGAAGGACAAATACCAATACTAGCCATGGACCAATGGATCCCCAAAACTTTTGACGAGCTTACCCCCGCGGAGCTGTATGCCCTGCTCCGGCTGCGCAGCGAGGTTTTTGTAGTGGAACAAAACTGCGTGTTCCTGGACATGGACGGCGCCGACGACGTCTGCCATCACCTGATGGGCTGGACCGGGGGCATCGACCGCCCCGACGGCCTGGGCGGATTTATTACCGAGCCGGCGTTCTTGGGCGCCTATGCGCGGATCGTACCTCCCGGCGTCAAATACAAGGAGCCCTCGATCGGCCGGATCGTTACTTCTCCGGCCAGCCGGGGCAAAGGTCTGGGGCGAACCCTTGTCGCACAATCCCTTACACATTTATATAGCCTTTATGGTCAGCAGCCTGTCAGGATAGGCGCGCAACAATACCTGGATAAGTTTTATGGCTCCTTCGGTTTTGTCCAAACCGGCGACATGTACCTGGAAGACAACATTCCGCATATAGAAATGGTGAAATATTAGGAATTTCCGCGATTGTTTGCTATTATTACAGCGTAAATCCATACCTGAAAACCTAAGATCCGTATTTTATGAAAAAGAGTTCCCCTCTTTTTACGTGGAGATTTCCAGCGCTTACCCTGCTCCTTATTGGCTTATTGTTGTCCTCGGGCACACACGCCCAGTTAGCCCTTTCTTTTAAAGACATGGAAGCCGACCTCGGCTTTGAAATAGGACCCTCTTTCTTCCTGGGTGACCTGGGGGGGAACCTTGGGGATGGGAAACGTTTTGTAAAGGACCTCAACCTGCCGACCACCCGTTACTTCCTGGGACTTTCCGGCGCCATCTATCCCGCCTCCTGGCTGGGGGTGCGGGCCAACCTCGACTACGGTCGTATCTATGGTAACGACGCCATGACCACCGGGGGCGACTTTGCCTCCAAGGGCCGCCGGATGCGCAAACTGGATTTCCGTTCCGCCATCGAGGAGGCCACCGTTTGTCTCGAGATCTATCCCACCGACTTTTTTACCCTGCCCCTGGACTACCAGCCACGGCTGCGTCCCTACGCGGTAATAGGCATAGGTGGCTTTCACTTCAACCCGCAGGGTTCCTATACCGACCCCAACACCGGTCGCACGAGCTGGGTTAACCTCCGGCCGCTGCATACCGAGGGTGAAGGCTGGGGTCCGGGCTATCCCCCGGAATACAGCCTTTGGCAGATGAACTTTCCCATGGGGATTGGCGCCCGCTACGACCTTTCGGACAGGGTCGCCATCAGCGGTGAACTGCTGGACCGTATTACGCATACCGATTACCTGGACGACGTCAGCACCACCTTTATAGGCGGGTACGATCCCACCGGCGCGAAGGCCATGGCTCTCTTCCAGCAGCACCTTTCGCCGCAAAATGCCGCCATAGCCTACCAGATGTACAACAAGAGCGGTCTGCCGTCCTCGGACTTTTCCACGCGCGGCGACCCCACCCACGATGACTCCTACTTTACCTTCACCATCCGCGTGATCGTCAAGTTCGGGAATTCCGATTCCTGGTTCGGGCGCGCGAGCGACCAGGTGAGGTGCCCGGTGCGCTGGTAAGCGCGCCGCGAAAGCGAGGCTACGGCCCGGTTTTTGCATCCAATGCGCCGCTGGGCCTCACGGCCACAAGATGTTAGAATTAATTTGTTTTAGCCATATATCCAAGCATAGCCGAGGGGAGGTGTCTACCACCCCTCTTTTTTTTGGCCCCGAGGCTTGGGGTTTGAAAACTTAAGCCTCGGGGCCAAAAAAACATATGCGTTGCGACAAAGGGGGGCAAGGCCCCCCTTTGTAATCCCCCGGAACGGGGCGCTTTGGCGCACGCGCGTTACTTCTTTTTGCGGGTGGCGGTCCTCGAGGCGGACTTGGCGGGCGCGGCGGTCTTCGCCGATTTCGCGGCGGCGCGGGCCTCGGCGGCGGCGGACTTCGCGGCTTTTTCGGCGGCCTCCCTGGCGGCCTTGGCTGCGGAACGCGCTTCGGCGGGGTTCCGCGGGAAGGTGGGGGCTTTGGCGGGTGCGACGCGCTTCTTTACCACCGCACCGTCGGGGAGCTCGAGTTTCAAAAACGCCGCCGTATGGCTCTCGGCGCAGGACAGGATTTCTTCGGGGGTGCCTTCGACGAGGATTCGTCCGCCGCCGGCGCCGCCTTCGGGGCCGAGGTCGACGATCCAGTCGGCGACCTTGACGACGTCGAGGTTGTGCTCGATGACGAGGACGGTGTTGCCGCGCTCGACCAGCTTATTCAGCACGTCGATCAGGTGGCGGATGTCTTCGAAATGGAGACCGGTGGTGGGCTCATCGAGGATATAGAAGGTCTTGCCGGTATCGCGCTTGGAAAGCTCGGTGGCGAGCTTGACACGCTGGGCTTCGCCGCCGCTGAGCGTGACGGCCGACTGGCCGAGGGTGATATAGCCGAGGCCGACGTCCTGGAGGACCTTGATCTTCCGGTAGAGGTAGGGCACGGCGGTGAAGAACTCCACGGCCTCGTCCACGGTCATGTCGAGGACGTCGCTGATGGACTTGCCCTTGTAGCGGATTTCGAGGGTCTCGCGGTTATAGCGGCGCCCGTTGCACTTTTCGCAGGGGACATAGACGTCCGGGAGGAAGTTCATCTCGATGACGCGCATCCCGCCGCCTTCGCATACATCGCAACGGCCGCCCTTGACATTGAAGGAAAAACGGCCGGCGTTGTATCCGCGGATCTTCGCCTCAGGCACCGCGGCAAAGAGCTGGCGGATTTCGGTGAAAAAGCCGCAATACGTCGCCGGGTTGCTGCGGGGCGTCCTGCCGATCGGGCTTTGGTCGATCTCGATGACCTTATCGACGTGCTCCAGCCCCTTGATGCTTTTGTATTCGAGGGGCGCCGTTTTGGACCCGTAACAATACTGGCTGAGGATGGGATACAGGGTCTCGTTGATGAGGGTGCTTTTCCCGCTCCCGCTCACGCCCGTGACGCATACGAACGTACCCAGCGGTATGCGCAGGTCGACCTGTTGGAGGTTGTTCCCGGAGGCTCCTTTGAGGTCGAGGAAATTCCCGTTGCCCGCCCGCCGGGTCGCGGGTACCTCGATCCGGCGGTGGCCGTTGAGGTAGCTGGAGGTCAGGGTGTCCAGCTTGAGCAGCGACTCGGGCGTTCCCTGGGCCACGATACGGCCCCCGTGGATACCCGCCTTGGGTCCCACGTCCACCAGGTAGTCGGCCGCCATCATGATGTCCTTGTCGTGCTCGACGACCAGGACGCTGTTACCGATGTCGCGGAGGTTCCGGAGCGCCTCGATCAGCCGGTGGTTGTCCCGCTGGTGTAAACCGATGGAAGGTTCGTCCAGGATATAGGTGATGCCCTGCAGCTGTGATCCGATCTGCGTGGCCAGCCGGATGCGTTGGGATTCCCCGCCGCTCAGCGTACGCGTGGGCCGCTCCAGCGTCAGATAGGTCAGACCCACGTCCAGCAGGAACTGCAGCCGCTCCCGGATTTCCTTGAGGATGTCCTTGGCGATGGTGTTCTGCTTGGCGGACAGGCGCTTTTCGATCCCGTTGAACCACGCCCAGAGCGTGTCCAGGTTCCAGGAGCTGAGCTCGGCGATGTTTTCATCCGCCACGCGGAACCACAGGCTTTCCTTCCGGAGCCGGGCACCATCGCAGGTATCACACGTCTTGAGCTCCATGAACTGCTCCGCCCACTCCCGCACGTGCTCGCTCATGCCACCGGAGAACCAGCGCTTGACCATATTCACGATCCCCTCGTATTCCTCGGGGTTGCCCGTGTTTTCCTCTTCAAAACCGACCTCCGTGGTCCCTTCGCCGTCCTCGTTCCCATAGAGCAGGACGTTGAGGACTTTGGGCGGCAGGTCCTGGATCGGCGTTTCGGGTTTGACGCGGTATTTCTTCAGGATTTGCTCTACCTGCTTGTACACATACGCGGCGCGCTCGCCGCCGAGGGGCGCGATACCGCCATCCTTTACGGAGACCGAACGATCGGGGATGATCGCGTTCAGGTCGATCTGGTATATGGTGCCGAGGCCCTTACACACCGGGCACGCGCCATAAGGCGAATTAAAGGAGAACGAGTTCGGCGAGGGCTCCTCGTAGGATATACCGGTGTCCTCGCACATCAGCTGCTTGGAATACTGCAGCACCTTACCCGCGTCGCCCACCAAAAGGAACAACAGATCCTTGCCCGCCTGGAGCGTCTTCTGGACGCTCTGGCTCAAACGGACCCGCATATCGTCGGCGACGGGCAGGCGATCCACCACGACCTCGATGTCGTGGATCTTGTACCGGTCGACCTGCATCTTCGGCGCGAGGTCCAGGATCTCGCCATCCACGCGCACCTTTACGTATCCTTTCTTCCGGATGTCCTCGAACAGCTCCCTGTAGTGGCCCTTGCGTCCCCGGACCAGGGGCGCCAGCAGGGTGATCTTTTTACCCTTGAATTTCTGGTAGATGTTGGCGACGATCTCCTCTTCGCTGAACTTCACCATCTTTTTCCCCGTGTTGTAGCTGTAGGCTTCGCCGATACGGGCATACAACAGCCTGAGGAAGTCATAGACCTCGGTTATCGTGCCCACCGTGGAACGGGGGTTCTTGTTGGTCGTCTTTTGCTCGATGGATATGACCGGAGAAAGCCCGGTGATCTTGTCCACATCCGGCCGCTCCATTTCGCCTATGAATTGCCGGGCATAGGCGCCGAAGGTCTCCATATACCGCCGCTGTCCCTCCGCGTAAATGGTATCGAAGGCCAGCGAAGACTTGCCGCTTCCGCTGATACCCGTGATGACCACCATTTTGTTCTTGGGAATATGAAGATCTACGTTACGCAGGTTGTGCACCCGCGCGCCAAACACATCTATGTATTCTTCCGCTTCGTGCATAGTACGCAAAGGTACTTAAGCTTCACGAAGCCACTCGGCTAAATATTCGCTAATCTTGGCCGATTCTGTCAAAAAACCGTCATGTCCGTAGACCGAGTCGATCCCTATCAGACGGGCCTGCGGAAGGTGCTGCGCCAGGAATTTCTGCTCCACGAAGGGACACAGGAGGTCGCTGTCGATCCCCATGACCAGGGACCGCTGCCGGATGCTCTTCAGGGCCATTTCCAGGTCCAAGTCCCGGCCCCGGCCGATGTTATGGCTGTCCATGCTCCGGGTAAGGACCCAATAGTTCCGGGCATGGAACCGTCTGACGAGCTTTTCACCCTGGTACCGGATATACGACTCGGCCCGGAACCCCTGGAGGGCGCCGGGAGGACCGGTTTGGGCATTGACATATTGCTGGTAAGTCCGGTAGGTCAGCATGCCGATCGCCCGGGCGGCCATCAGCCCCGCCGCGCCGCCCGACGGGAGGTTCCAGGTCGGATCGGCCTCCAGCGCCAGGCGCTGGGCGGTATGGATGGCGATACCCCAGGCGCTTTCCGAGGCGCCCGTTCCTATCAGGAATAATTCCCGGATCACGTCCGGTTCCATGAGCGCCCACTCCAGGACCTGGTAGCCCCCCATGCTGCCGCCCATCAGCAGCCGGATACTCGCCAGCCCCAGGTGCTCCCGGAGCAGGATATGCGCCCGGACCATGTCCCGGATCGTTATAAGGGCCGGCGTTTCCCCTTCGAAGATCGCCGCCTCGGTGCCGTAACAGGACCCGAGGATATTGGCGCAAACGACAAAATACTTGTCCGTATCGATCACCCTGCCGGGCCCGATCAGACCGCTCCACCACTCGGCCGCGTTGCTGCTGGCCGTGAGCGCGTGACAAACCCACACCACGTTATTCCCCTCCGCATCCAGGTGGCCAAACGTATGGTACCCTATGGTAAATTCGTCCAGGATAAGGCCGGATTCCAACGCGAACGGGCGTTTGTGACGATAATATTGCAATATGGACGACATGCCGTTATTTAAGTCGGGGCGGCGGCCTTGGCGGGCAATTTAGTCCACCGTCCCGACACCGCTATTAAAAATAGCTGCAAAGTAAAAACGATTCGCCGTTAACTTTGTAAAAAATATTGTGCGATTATGCTGATCGAATTGAAACGGATCGATGACAATTTCGGATTTGAGGCAAAGGACGTTAATGGCAACACCGTCCGTCTCGACGCAGGGACCGCCTCGGGGGGCACGGAGCACGGCGCCAGGCCGATGCAGCTCCTGTTGATGGGGCTGGGCGGCTGTAGCGGCATCGACATCGTCAGCATCCTGAAGAAACAACGTCAGCGGATCGACGACTTCACCATACAGATCGACGGCACCCGGGAGGCGGGCAAAGAGCCCTCCCTTTGGGAAAACGTCGCGATCCGTTTTCACCTGAAGGGAGATATAGAGCCGGGGAAGGCCCAGCGGGCCGTAGAGCTGTCCATGGAGAAGTATTGTTCCGTTGCGGAAACCCTCCGCAAATCCGGGACGCATTTGTCCTGGAGCGTGACCGTGAACTAAGTCTCTCCAACCAAAAAAAAATCATGCAACCAATAACAAAAGCCATCCGCACCCGCGTCCCGCAGACGGATGAGATGGAACATTCCTCCCCGCTCTTTCTGACCTCCAGCTTTACCTACGACAGCGCGGAAGACATGCGGGCCGCCTTCGCCGACGAAAACGACGCCAACATCTACACCCGCTTCAGCAACCCCAGCGTCCAGGAGTTCACCGACCGCGTATGCGCGCTCGAAGGTGCGGAGGCCGGTTTTGCGACGGCCTCGGGGATGAGCGCCATCTTTGGCACGTTCCTCTCCTTCCTGAAGACCGGGGACCACCTGTTGTCCTGCAGCTCCATCTTTGGCTCGACCCATTCGCTGATCACCAAATACCTCTCCCGCTGGGGCATCACCTACACCTACGCCGACATCAACCAACCCGATACCTGGGCGTCGCTGATCCAGCCCAATACGAAGATGTTGTTCCTGGAAACCCCCACCAACCCCGGTCTCGACCTGGTCGACCTGGAATGGGTCGGTAAGCTGACAAAGGAAAAAGGCATCCTGCTGGTCGTGGACAACTGTTTTGCCACACCCATTGCGCAACAGCCGCTCCGGTACGGCGCCGACCTCGTAATCCATTCCGCGACGAAGTGGATGGACGGACAGGGACGCGTGCTGGGCGGCGTAGTCGTCGGGCGCTCCGATTTGATCCACGACGTCTATTTGTTCTGCCGCACCACCGGTCCTGCCCTGTCGCCATTCAACGCGTGGGTCCTGTCGAAGAGCCTCGAGACTTTGGAAGTCCGGATGGACCGCCACGCCTCCAGCGCACTGAAGATCGCCACCGCGCTGGAAGGCCACCCACGGCTGCTCTCGGTAAAGTATCCGTTCCTGAAATCCCATCCCCAGTACGACATCGCCGTCAAACAAATGTCCAACGGCGGCGGCATCGTCTGTTTCGAGCTCGCCGGCGGTCTGGATGCCGGTCGCAAATTCCTCGACGCCCTCGATATGCTGTCGCTCACGGCCAACCTCGGCGACTCGCGCACGATCGCGTCCCACCCGGCGTCTACCACGCACGCAAAGCTCTCCGAGGCCGAGCGGCTCGCCGTAGGGATTACGCCCGGGTTGATCCGCATTTCCGTGGGGCTCGAGGCGCCGGAAGATATCCTGGCGGACATACGGCAGGCGCTGGACGCGTAGACGCCGGTGTATCGAAACCGCACACCTGCCGTTGCGTTTGCGGACGACATAGCGCCAAATAGCCTTGAAAGTCAGCGCAATAGCCCCAGGCATGGCGTTCGCGGGGGATAAGGCATGTTTAAAAACTACCTGCTCGTCGCCGCGCGCAATCTGCAGCGCCACAAGATCCTCTCCGCCATCCACGTGCTGGGGCTTGCGATCAGCATCAGCGCCTCGCTGGTGATCTTCCTCATCGTGCGCTATAGCTACGGCTTCGACCGGTTCGAGCCGGATGCAGGACGGTTGTACCGGGTGGTGAGCGATTATTCTTCGCAAAACGGCAGCGGGCATACGCGGGGTACCCAGGCCCCGATGTCGGAGGTCGTTCAAAAAGAACTGGCCGGCACCGATCTTGTTACCGTATTCCGGTACTACAGCCCAAACAAGCAAAGCATCCAATTGCCCGGGGAAAAGAAACCGGCAAAATTTCCGGCGCAACGCAAGATCATTTTTACCAATCCTGCCTATTTCCAAATGCTGCACTTCACATGGCTGGCGGGGTCGCCGGAAGCAATACAGCAGCCGGGGCGCGTCGTTCTGGATGAAACGCGTGCACAATTGTATTTTCCCGGTAAATCTTACGACCAGGTCGTGGGCAGCTCGATTGTGTATGACGATTCCATTACCGCGCAGGTCTCCGGGATCGTCCGGGACCTGGACAAGCAAGGCAGCACCGATTTTTCCTTCCATGAGTTTATTTCGCTCGCCACCCTGCTGGACAACCAGGGTTTGCGGCGGCATTTCTTTTGGGATGACTGGGGTGGGACGACGAGCGACCAGCAATTGTTCGTCCGGCTTTCCAAGGGATCGACCCGGGACGCCATCAATGCCCGGCTGCATTACCTGGGGGAAAAGTACATCGGGGACGACGAACGCAAGTACCACTACTCCTGGAAATTCTTGCTTCAGCCCTTAAGCGATGTTCATTTCAATAAGGATTACGGCATCCTGGACAGCCCGGTATCCGATAAAAATATGTTGAATGGGATGATGGCGATCGCCGTTTTTCTTTTGGCGCTTGCCTGTATAAATTTTATCAACCTGACGACCGCGCAGGCTACGGTCCGGGCCAGGGAGATCGGCATCCGGAAGACCATGGGCAGCTCACGGTTGCAGCTGGTATCCCAGTTTTTGAGCGAGACGTTCCTCGTCACCTCCGTCTCCGCTGTCTTATCCCTCCTGTTGCTCCGCTGGCTGGTGAAGGCGTTCTCGGATTATATGCCCCAAGGGTTCCATTTTACGTTCACCGATCCGTCGCTTTTTCTTTTTGTAGCCCTGCTGGTTGTCGCCGTGACCCTGTTGTCTGGCACATACCCGGCATTGGTGCTTTCTTCCTGGAACGCGGCCGTGGTGATGAAAAACCAAGGGGTCTCGAGCAATACGCGTAAAGCATGGATGAGGAAAACACTGACCGTATCCCAGTTCGTCATCGCACAATTTTTCATCATGGGGACGCTGGTCGTCTCCAAACAGATCCGCTACATGCTCGACTCCGACCTCGGGTTCCGCAAGGAGGCGGTGCTGAGCTTTTCCATACCCGGTGGAGACACCTCCGTAAGCCGACGGCTTGCACTTTTGAACGAAGTCAAACAATTACCCGCGGTGGAGATGGCCAGCCTGGCCAGCGACGTCACCAATTCCGGCGGCTGGTGGCACAAGGAGATCAACTACAAGGACGGTAAAAAGGACCTGCAAATACCAGTGGAATTAAAAGCGGGCGACGTCAATTTCCTCAAGCTTTTCCACATACCGCTGATCGCAGGCCGGGAGCCGTTGCCCTCGGATACCGTTATCGACATTGTCATCAATGAAACCTACATGCACGCGCTGGGCTTTCAAAAACCGGAAGACGCCATCGGGAAGGTTACGCTGTGGGATGGCAAGCGCGTGCCTATTGCAGGGGTAATGAAGAACTTTTACGCGCATTCCCTGGATCATGCCATCGAACCGATGGCGTTTTTCCATTCGCTGTCGGACAGCAGGACGATGATCGTCGCGCTCCCCCCCAGGGGCAGGTGGAAGGAAACCATTGATCGGATGGGAACCGCCTTCAAGAGCCTGTACCCGGATGACACCTTCGACTACAATTTCCTGGACGACAGCATCAACAATTCTTATGGCGAAGAGAAACGCATCGAGCGTTTGATCGCGTGGTCCGCGGGCCTAACCATCTTTATCAGTTGTCTCGGCCTGCTGGGACTGGTTATGTATACGACGAACCAGCGCACCAGGGAGATCGGCATCCGGAAAGTCCTCGGCGCCTCCATCCGTCAAATCGTGTCCCTTTTGTCCAGGGATTTTATGGCGTTGGTCGGGCTCGCGTTCGTGATTGCCACGCCGCTGGCCTGGTGGGCCAACCATGCATGGCTGCAACACTATGCCTATCGGATCGCCCTGAGCTGGTGGCTGTTCCCGCTGTGTGGCTTGGCGATGACGCTAATCGCCTTGTTAACCATTAGCTATCAAACGATTAGAGCGGCGGCCGCGAACCCGGTCGACAACCTCAGGACGGAGTGATATGTAAAAAAATTTGGCGGTCTCGCCCAAACCGCTATAACTTTGTGACCAGTTCTTTTGACACGTCTCTTATCAAGAAAGGCTGAGGGAAATGGCCCTTTGAAGCCTTGACAACCTGCTACCCACCCGAAAGGGCGGGGAAGTAAGGTGCCAACTCCATCCCGATGGAACAATCGGGACAGATAAGTCAGTGAAAGCAGAAAATATTGGTAAAGCGCCATATAATTGAAGCCCATCTGACGATCCAGGTGGGTTTTTTTGTGCCCGTACGTGGCGTGCCCGTGACCGTGAGGCCGCGGCCCACGACGTAAGGGGGCGAAGCCCGAACGCTGATCTTGATAAAAGTGGTGTCGCTAAACCACCTGTTTTTCAAACAAAAAAAACTGTCTATCATGCAAGCGACAACCAAATTACTTCAAAGCATCCCCGTCGACGAACTGACGGGAGCCATCGCCGTGCCCATCTACCAGACGTCCACCTTCGTCCAGGAAGCCCCCGGCATCAACAAGGGTTATGACTATTCCCGGAGCGGCAACCCCACCCGCCACGCCCTCGAGTCGATCGTGGCCGGGCTGGAGGGCGGAAAGGTAGGGCTCGCCTTTTCGAGCGGCCTGGCCGCCATCGACGCGGTGCTTCGCCTGCTCCAGAGCGGGGACGAGGTCATCGCGGTGGACGACATCTACGGCGGCGCCTTCCGGTTGTTCGATAAGGTGTATAAAAAATTCGGCGTAAAGGTCACCTTCGTCGACACCACCGACCTCACGCAGGTATTCAACGCGATCACGCCAAAAACCAAACTGATCTGGCTCGAAACGCCCACCAACCCCACGCTCAAGATTTCGGACATCGCCGCCATCGCCAAGCTGGCGCGGCAGCTAAACGTGTGTCTTTGCGTGGATAATACTTTTGCATCGCCGGCCGGGCAACTCCCTCTTTCGCTGGGAGCTGACATCGTCGTCCACAGCGCCACCAAGTACATCGGCGGACACAGCGACGTGATCGCCGGTGTGGTCGTGACCCGTACCGAAGAACTCGGCGAACAGATCCGGTTCTACCAGAACGCCTGCGGGGCCGTGCTGTCGCCCTTCGACAGCTTCCTGCTGATTCGCGGCATCGAAACCCTGCCGCTCCGCGTCAAGGCGCAAAGCCGCAGCGCCCAGGCCATCGCGGAGTTCCTGGAAGATCACCCTTTGGTTTCCAGGGTCTTCTATCCCGGGCTGGCTTCACACCCCGGTCACGCTATCGCGGCCGCCCAGCAGCAAACCTTTGGCGGCGTTGTCTCGTTTGTATTAAAGGATGACTCGGAGGAAGCCGCCCGCGCCCTCGTCACCCATACCCGCTACTTCAACCTGGCCGAAAGCCTCGGTGGGGTAAAAAGCCTCATCGCCCATCCCGCCACCATGACCCACGCCTCCATTCCGGGGGACGTTCGCCGGGCGGCGGGTGTCGCCGACGGCCTGGTACGGCTGTCCGTCGGACTGGAAGAAGCGGAAGACCTGATTGCGGATTTAACCGACGCCCTCCAGGCGTCTACCTATAAAAAACAAGAATTGAAATGGCACAAAAGCAACTGACCATTGGATTGTTCGGATTTGGCGTCGTAGGCGAGGGCCTCTACAGGGTCCTCCAGCAAACGCCCTCCCTCAAAGCCACGCTCAAAAAAGTCGTAATAAAGAATCCGGGTAAAAAGCGGAACGCCCCGCTGGAATTGTTCACCACCGATCGGGACCAGATCCTGAACGACCCCGAGATCAACGTCGTGGTCGAGGTGATCGACGACTCCGAGGCGGCGTTCCAGATCGTCTCCACGGCCCTAAGTAACGGCAAGGCCGTCGTCAGCGCCTCCAAAAAGATGATCGCCGAGCACCTGCCGGAGCTGCTGGCCCTCCAGCAAAAGACCGGCCAGCCGTTCCTCTACGAGTCCGCCGCCTGCGCCTCCATCCCCGTGATCCGCAACCTGGAAGAGTATTACGACAACGACCTCCTGCATTCCATCAAGGCCATCGTTAACGGCTCCACCAATTTTATCCTCACCAAGATATTCGAGGAAAAACTGGACTTCAAACAAGCCCTTATCCTGGCGCAGCAACTCGGCTTTGCCGAAAGCAACCCCACCCTGGACGTCGAAGGCTACGACGCCGTTAACAAGTGGTCCTTCCTGCTCACGCACGCCTATGGCGCCATCGTCCACCCGAACGACCTTGTTTTCACGGGCATACAGCACATCCAACCGGGGGATGCCGTCGTCGCCCGGGAAAAGAACTTCCAGATCAAGCTCGTCGCCCAGGCCAAAAAGCTCCTGTCCGGTAAGGTCGCCGCATTTGTCCTTCCCCAGTTCGTAAAACCCGAGGACCCGCTGTCCTTTGTCAAAAACGAATACAACGGCGTCGTCATCGAAAGCGGTTTCGCCGACAAGCAATTCTTCTACGGCAAGGGCGCCGGCAGTTTCCCCACCGCCTCGGCCGTCCTCAGCGACATCTCCGCCCTGCGCTACGAATACCGGTACGAGTACAAAAAGCTCTACCACCACCAACCGCTCGAAATCACCACCGATTTCCACATCAAAGCCTACCTCAGCTTCGACGAATGGAAACACATCCCCCGCGACGATTTCAACTGGATCGAAGAATGGCACGCCGAGTCCGAACGCAAATACCTCATCGCCGTATTCCCGTTCGCGCTGTTGCATTCCGGCACCTGGTGGAAAGAGAACAATGTATCCCTGATCCTAGCCCCCGATCCCATCATCGAGGACGTGGAAGTCAGGCAGTTAAAGAAAAAGAGCCTCGAGTTGGCCGGAATCGTGTAAAAACCTATTTTTGCAACCCCGCAGGCGCATTTGCGTGCGCCCGCGGCCTTTCGGAGAGATGCCTGAGTGGCCGAAAGGAACGGTTTGCTAAACCGTCGTACGCCTTTAAAGTGTACCGAGGGTTCGAATCCCTCTCTCTCCGCTAGCACAAAAGCGCCAGCGCCGCCGACGAAGTCGGTGGCGTTTTTCGTTTGGAGCGGATGGAACGAGCTCGCTCGTTCCGGCCGCGGAAGGCGAAAAACACCGCGCACAGCGCGGTGCTGGCGCGGGTGCGCTGAAGCCCCCCACCTAAGGGATCAGCGAGGCTGCTTCGCGGCCGCAGCTAATCCCTCTCGCAACGCCTCCAAAAAGTACGCATTACGCGAACTTTTCCGTATCTTAGCATAACCTTGCTGTGAAAGTTCACCTAGTTAAAAAGCAAACCATTGACGATGAGCAGTGCTGACTGGAGTGAGCCAGGGGATATATTAAAGACATTCGGCGCAACGGATTTGTTAGGCAACAACTGCGACCGGGCAGTCTTTGACATTGGAGGAAACAATTACCGCGTTATCTGCCATTATGTGTTCGGTGACAAACAAGTACATCTATTAACAAAAACAGCATGGAATCTATTCAATTCAAAGTCATAAAAAGCTCAAAACAATACAAGGACTATTGCAACATGCTCGAAAACCTCGTTATGATGGAAAAGAAGAGTAAGCTGCAGCAGGATACGATTGAGCTGTTGACGGTTCTCATTGAAAAATGGGATCAGAAGCACAATACTTTTTCAGACGCCGATCCGGTCGAGCTGCTTGTCTACCTGATTAAGACAAACAACCTTAAAGCGGTAGACCTGGCTAAACAATTGGATGTAAGTAAAAGCCTCATATCGGATATTCTTCACTACAGACGAGGGCTATCCAGGGATATTATCCGTAAGTTGGCTACTCGTTTTAAGGTATCACAGGAGCTTTTTAACAAGCCTTACAAGCTCATATCGCCTGTGAACTCCCATTTGAAAGATGCAAGTGTGATGAATACAAAAAAAACGCTGTCACGAGCCGTCTGATTTCACCCCAGCCATGACCCCAAAGCTCCTCCTCCCCCTCCTCCTCCTATCCACCGCCAGGGCCCAATCCCCCCAACAGGTCCTGCAATGGATCAACACCCCCAAAGCCGAAACCCACGACGTCTACGAGGAAATCCCGTTCGAATACCGCAACGGCAGCATCGTGATCAGGGTAACCATCGGCGATGACAGCTACCAATATATATTCGATACCGGCGGCTATAACGACATCACCGATGATATCCAGGCGAAGAAGCATTTCCCCATACTGACCACGGAGACCGTTGGCAGCTCCAACAGGCTAAAGGCAAAGGTCAACCTCGTAAAAGTGGACAGCCTGAAAATCGGATCGCTGCTGTTCCGTGACGTGGCCGCGCTGCAAATGAATTTCCACCATTCGCCGACGATCGGCTGTACGGTCGATGGCGCGCTCATCGGCGCCAGCATTATCCACGGGTATTGCTGGCAGATCGATTATGAGCACAAAAAAATAATCGTCACCGATCATCCGGACCGGCTACCGGGTCTGGGAGGTTCGGTAAAGGTTCCCGTCGCCTTTAATTCCCGGCTTATGCCATTTGTCATGGCCAGGCTGGATGGCAAAGACGTCCGGTTCATGTTCGACCTCGGTAGCTCGTCCCCGTTCATACTGACGGAGAAAAACGCAGAACCATACGCGGCGGAAAAACAGTTTATCACCATCGACGGGGTAACCTCGGAAGGCGGCAACGGCGTTATCAGGCAAACCATAAAGGTATTCAAGGTCGATTCGCTCCAGCTCGCCGGAACCTGCTTCCGGAACACACCTGTGTATAGCCTGCCGAACATCACCGACAACCTGATAGGCAACCCCATCATCAAGCACTTTCTCGTGACCCTCGATTTTCCGGACAGCGCCATTTACCTCACCCCCACCACGCCGCCAAAAGGGGGATTGGAAACGTATGGCTTTAGCTTGAAATACGACAACGGGAAAACGGTGGTCGGTTCTTTATACGAGGGCTCCGCAGCCGATCGGTCCGGCTTGCGTATCGGCGATACGGTCACCTCGGTCAACGGACAAGCCCTCACCTTTCCCGATCCATGCGCCGCCATCCCAACATTAGCGGCGTTGATTGGCTCCGAAGGCGATATCGAGCTAACCATACTCAGGGACAGGTCGGCTGTCGCCGTGCGTATAGCCAAAGAAAAATTGTTTTGACTTCACTCAAAAAAATCCTTCTTATCCCCGATCGCCGTCCTCGTACACTTCATAATCTCATCCTGCAAATCCGTCCCCGACGAATTCAACGGGTCAATCGCCTTGACGAGCAGCGTCCGCAGGGCAAACAGCTCCTCCCGGTTGTATTTCTTCGACGCCTTGACCAGCTCCAGCTTCATCCGCTCCTCCTGCTGGTCCTGTTTGGGATTGAAGACCGCGTTGATATGGCTGCACTGGTCGCAGACCCCGTTTTTGTTGACCAACGCACACCGGTGGTCGAAAATATCCGTCATGACCCCGCGGGCATCGCCGACGAGGTGTTTGACCACGCCCTCCGTCTTGTCCAGTATGAGCGCGATATCCTTGATGGGATAGTCGTAGATATCCTTCAGGATCAGCGAGACCTGGTTTTCTATGGGTAGCGTCTTGGAGATGCAGGTAAAACAGAAGTCGATGTGCTCCCTCATTTCATAGGCGCCGGCGCGGGCGTTATCATGAACGACCCAAAACGCCTTCCTGACCTCGTCGGAGCCCAGGGCCAGGTCGGCGCCCCGGTCCTGGGCGTCTGCGCTCCACCTTTTTTTCTTCCGCAGATGGTCATACGCCAGGTTGGTGGCGATTTTGAAAACCCAGGTCTTTAGCGATGACTCCCGGTTGAAGGTCGATATACCGGAAAACGCCCTGACAAAAGTGTCGTGCGCCAGGTCGTCCACGTCGTTCCTGTCGGTGAGCAACCGGTACAGATACGACTTCAACTGGGTTTGAAATTCTGCAAACAGGGTTTGAAAAGCATTTATATCCCCGGCTATGGCACGGTCCAGCATTTCCATGGTATCAAAATTTGGTGGCGACCCCGGGCCTCCGGCACAAGACCGGAGGGCCCGAAAGGCGCAACCGCTAATTTATAATATGTTCAGCTTCCCGCAATCCACATCGATCGCATGACTGTTGAACGCAACGCCCGCGTCCGAGGCTATAAAGGCCGCCGTCTCACCCACTTGTTTCAGGGTGGGGCTCGTCTTCAGGATGTCGAACGCCTTGTATTGCGCCACCAGCTGCTCGACCGGAACCCCGTACTCTTTTGCGGCGGATGCTATCCACCCGGAGATCCTTTGCGTCTCCATCAGCGCGCCGGGGGTGATACAGGTCACCTTTATGCCCTCGCCGCCCCATTCGGCGGACATTACCCGGGTCATCGCTTCGACGGCGGCACAGGCGGCCGAGAAGCCCGACAGGTTCGGGATCTTGGATCGGGCCGCCGCAGACGACAGCAGGATGATGGTGCCCCGGGATTGGGTTTGTATCATATACTTCGCCGCTACCCGGGACGTCAGGAACTGCGACCCGCAAATCTTCTGTACCGGCGCCAGAAATTGCGCCAGCGTAGCCACCGTGGCCGGCGGACGACCACCCATCTCGCTGTACTCCACCGCGATGCCATTGAATACGATGTCCAGCTTGCCGTTGTCCGCGACGACCTTCTTCAAAAAGCCGTCGATCTCCCCCTCATCCAGGGCGTCCACTTTGGCGGCCTCGGCGCTCCCGCCACCGGCCCCGGCGCTCCCACTGGCAGCCTTGATCTCCGCGGCAAGGGCTTTTACGGCTTCCAGATTCCTCGCGGTCACATAGACCTTTGCCCCGTGCTGGGCGAACGAATGTGCCACAGCGCCCGCGATCTCTCCGGTTGCGGCAAAAACAACGGCTACTTTGTCTTTTAAATTTTGCATTTTGTGTGTGTTTTGCGTGATAGACGTACGGGCCGTGCAAAACGGTCGGGATTTTTCAAAAAAAATATAAGTAACTGATGTTCACTCGCCTATTTCTACTAACTATCCTCTATTGGCCTGTCGCCCGGACCGACACACACCCCAGCGCCGCACCCGCGCCAGCGCGCGCGCAGCGCCCCCTCCCCGATTCAACCGAAGGCAACTACGAAATAAATAACTTCCCCTTTCAAAGCGGCGAAACGACTCTACCCGTCCTGCGGCTACACTACACTACCTTCGGCCGCCCTGTCAGGGACGCAAAAGGCAAGGTGACCAATGCCATCCTCATCATGCATGGCACCACCGGAAACGGCCACAACTTCATCAACCAGCTTTTCGCGGGTCACCTTTTCCAGCCAGGCCAATTGCTCGACGCCTCCCGATACTATATCATCCTCCCCGACGCCATCGGGCACGGCAAATCCAGCAAGCCCAGCGACGGGCTGCATATGCGGTTCCCGAAATATACCTATGACGATATGGTGCTCGCGGACTACCGCCTCCTGACCGAACACCTGGGCGTCAACCACCTCCGCCTGTGCATGGGTACCTCGATGGGGGCCATGCACACCTGGGTATGGGGCTATACTTATCCCGACTTTATGGATGCCCTGATGCCGCTGGCCAGCCTGCCCGTCGCCATCGCGGGCCGCAACCGGATCATGCGCAAAATGGCCATCGAGGGCGTCGAAGACGATCCGGCCTGGAACAACGGCGAATACGCCTCCCCCCCGGTGGCCGGGCTCCGCACGGCCTATTCGTCGTTGTTTTTTATGACGAGCAGCCCCTGGCACTTACAGGAGCGCGCGCCCACCCGGGACGCAGCGGAAAAGGTCCTGGACAGGGGTATCGATGGTTTCCTGAAAACCCAGGACGCCAACGACCTGATTTATGCATTCGATGCCTCCCGTGACTATGACCCATCGCCACACCTCGATAAGATCCGTGCGCCGCTGTTTGCGATCAATTCGGCCGACGACGAAGTCAACCCGCCCGAGCTGGGCATCATGGAAAAGGAGATCAAAAAAGTGCCGAAGGGGCGCTATATCCTCATCCCCTGGTCGGAAAAAACGTCGGGACACGGCACCCACACCGATCCGACGGTATGGGGCGACTATCTCCGGGAGTTATTGGTCATTAGCAAGCCGCCAGCATTTCCCTGATCGAAAGCACGCCTTCGATATGCTGCAATCCCCAATCCTGGATCTCTTCCAGCAAAGGCATCAGGGAACGGCCCGTTTCGGTCAGCGAATATTCGACGTGCAGGTCTTTGCGGTGTAGCGATTTCCTGGCGATGAGCCTGTCTTTTTCCAGCTGGCGGAGGTGCTCCGACAACATACGCCGGCTGATGTTCGGGATCAGGCGCAACAGCTCCGTGTAACGCAACGGGCCCTGTGACAGGTAACAAAGGATACAGGGCTTCCATTTCGTGGCAAAGACCTTCAGTGCGGCGATGACCGAACACCGGCCAAGGACCGGTAACCTTTTTGTAACTCCTTGTTCCATCTGTCGCGGCGATTTAGATTTGACAATAATATCAAATCTATGGAATATAACCTGGCCCAGTTGAATATCGGCCGCGTCCTCGCACCGCTGGACAGCCCTGTCATGGCGGACTTCGTCGGCAACCTGGATACGATCAACGCCCTGGCAGATACCAGCCCGGGGTTTGTCTGGCGGCTGAAGGACGACGCGGGCGACGCTACGTCGATCCAGATGTATGACGACAAACGCATCATCGTGAATATGTCCGTTTGGGAAACCTGGCAGCATCTCCACGATTTCGCCTACAAAACGATGCATACGGAATTCCTGAAGCGGCGTCGCGAATGGTTTGAGAAATTAGGGGACCTGTATTATGTCCTGTGGCATGTCCCCGTGGGACACCTGCCGGACGTAGGGGAAGCGAAGGATCGGCTCGAACACTTACGCGCTCATGGAGAGACGCCCTATGCCTTTAGTTTTAGCCGACGGTTCGACCCGGAAGAAGCCGCCGCTTATCGACACCAGTAAGGTACGACTATTCGGGCAAAGACATATATTTGTTTTTTACTATGCATTTTCTACTTTCGCCGCCGACCAAAAGCGAAAGATATGAGCACCTATGTACTTCCCTTGCGGGACATCGACCGCACCATGGCCGCGCTGGCAGGCGGCAAAGGCGCTAACCTGGGCGAGCTGACCAGGATCGGTGGCATACGCGTCCCCGACGGATGCTGCGTTACCACCGAAGCCTATAGGCGAGTAACCGCACACCTGGACCTGTCGGACGCCAGTGCCTATATCCGGACCGCCATCGAGACCGCGGCCATACCGGTAGCTATCGCCGACGAGATCGCCGCCTACATCGAAGAGGGTGTTCCGTATGCCGTCCGCTCCAGTGCCACCGCCGAAGACCTCCCGACGGCTTCCTTTGCGGGACAGCAAGACACCTATCTGAACATCATCGGCAAGGAGGCCGTTTTACAACACGTCGGCAAATGCTGGGCATCCCTGTACACGGACCGCGCGGTGGCTTACCGCAAGCAAAACAGCTTCGACGACCCTAATGTACACCTGGCCGTGGTCGTCCAGAAAATGGTCGCGGCCCGGACCGCGGGCGTCCTGTTTACCGCCGACCCCGTCACCTCCAACAGGAAGGTCGTATCCATCGACGCAGGCTTTGGCCTCGGCGAGACGCTGGTCTCCGGTCTGGTGAACAGCGACGTCTATACAGTACGGGACGGCACGATCGTCCGCGAAAGGGACACCCTCCAGGCGCTAACGGATGAGCATATCCTGGAGCTCGAACAGATCGGACGTAAGATCGAAGCCCATTTCAAAAGCCCCCAGGACATTGAATGGTGCATCAGCGATGCGATATACATCGTCCAAAGCCGCCCCATCACCACCCTATACCCCATCCCCCAGGCCCCTGACAAGGAGAACCGCGTCTATCTATCCGTCGGCCACCAGCAGATGATGACCGACGCCATGAAGCCACTTGGCATATCCATCAAGCAGCTCAATGCCTTCCGTCCCATGTATGAAGCGGGGGGCAGGCTGTTTGTGGATGTTACCGACAACCTTTCGACGACGTCCGGCAGAAAATCGTTGATAGACCTCATGGCGCAACACGACCCGCTCATGAAGGATGCCGTGACAACGCTGGTCGAAAGGGATTTCATAAAACTACTCCCCGAAGACGCGCACACGCCTCAAAGACCGTCGGCCTCGCACACCCAAACCGACAGCGATCCCGCCATCGTCACTGAGCTGATCGAACGCGGCCAGGCGTCGATAGCCGAAGTCAAACAAGCCATCCGGTCAAAATCAGGCGTGGACCTCCTCGACTTCATCCTGGAGGACATCCAGGAATTAAAGAAAATATTGTTCGACCGGAGAAGTTTTGGCGTCTTCATGGCTGCCATCGACGCCTCCGCCTGGATCAATGAAAAAATGAACGACTGGTTGGGCGAGAAAAACGCCGCCGACGTGCTTACGCAATCCGTGCCCAACAATGTCACATCGGAAATGGGTCTGGCGCTGCTCGACGTCGCCGACGCGATCCGTCCCTACCCGGAGATAATAGCCTATCTCCAGGAGACAAAAGACGACAACTTTCTGGACGGGCTACCCAGGCTCGAAGGGGGCCCGCAAACCCAAAAAGCCTTCCGCGAGTACCTCGACAAATACGGCATGCGCTGCGTCGGCGAAATCGACATCACCAAACCCCGCTGGAGCGAAAAGCCGTCCATGCTCCTCCCTCTGATCCTTAGCAACATCAAAAATTTCGAGCCCGGCGCCGCCCGACGGAAATTTGACCAGGGCTTACAGGAAGCGAGCCAAAAGGAACGTTCCCTATTAGAAGCGTTACAGCAATTGCCGGACGGCGAACAAAAAGCCAAAGAGACAAAACACATGATCAGCCTGATCCGGAATTTTATGGGCTACCGGGAATACCCAAAGTACTTCATGGTCAGCCGTTATTTTATTTACAAACAGGCGATGATGAAAGAGGCGGAGCGCCTTGCACAGTCCGGGGCCATACCCGACAAGGAAGACGTATATTACCTGACGCTGGAAGAACTCCGCGAAGCCGCGCGCACCCAAATACTCGACTACGAAACCATCGCCAAACGAAAAGCGGCATTTAAGACATATGAAAAGCTGTCGCCACCCCGCGTCATCACCTCCGACGGCGAAATCCTCACCGGATCATACAACCGAAAAAACCTCCCGCCGGACACGCTGGCAGGTCTGGCCGTCTCCTCGGGCGTCATCGAAGGCCGTGCCCGCATCATCCTGGATATAAAAGACGCCGACCTCGCGGAGGGCGATATCCTGGTCACCGCCTATACCGACCCCAGCTGGACGCCCCTGTTCGTCTCCCTCAAGGGCCTGGTCACCGAAGTCGGCGGCTTGATGACCCACGGCGCCGTCATCGCCCGCGAATACGGCCTGCCCGCCGTCGTCGGCGTCGAGAACGCCACCCGGCTGATCAAAGACGGCCAGCGGATCAGGGTGAACGGGACGGACGGATACGTAGAACCTCTTACATTTCCGACCGCATAACGCCAGCGAACTTCTCCAACTCCTCCTTCGGGTAGTTACCCCTGTTCAGCGCCGACACCCCCGAAAAGATCGGCCCATTGACTAGCGGCGTATACACCAACTTATCGTCGATAATCAATGCCAGTCTTTTACCGACAGCCCTATCCGTAGCAACCCTCCAGGCAACCGTCCCAAGGGAATCAAAGCGAATGTCAATATACGCGTAGGCCGCTCCGTTGTATGTACCCTCCAGCACTTCTACTTTGGCAAAGTGCTTTATGGTAACGATCGGCGTCGGGTCGATATAATACCTCTCATTGCTTTTGTCAAGTATCCTCAAACAGGTGCTTGTATCCTGGATATAGTACCACCCGGTCTGCAACGTTGGATGGGGTTTACCCAGAATACCCGCAATAAACAAGATCATACCTATCATAAGCGTTTATTTGACGAAACCCAAAGAGCGACAGCTCCAGCGCCAGCCGAACCGCACCAGTCCAATGGCCGGGATCAACCATGCCAGTACCAGCCCGAAGGTACCACCTCATTTCAACAACAGCTCGATGACCGGTATGTCGTAGGGTGGCCGCACCTTGGGCAGGGTCAACACCACGTCGTTGCCTGCCGTCGTCAGCTGGATTTCCGACTCGTCGTTCAGCAGCTCCGCGTATTTGACGCGGCCCGCGTAACCCGGTAACGTGAGCGTGGTCCTGGGGGTAAAGTCATATAAATGAACATACAACCGGCGCGTCGACGGGTTGTAGGTCAGCTTCGTGCCCGCGGGCGGCGTGAACGACGCCGGCGCATACGTGCAATCATAGATAGACCGGCTGTTGGCGTGGATCCAGTAGGCGAGGCTGTCCAGCGCGTGGGTGGCCCGGTAATCGAATTCACCCCGCGCGGTCGGACCTACATTCAGGATCAGATTGCCGCCGTTTGCGACGGAGGTGATCAGCAGGTCGAGCAATTGCCGGTGTGTTTTCCACGACGTCTCATCCCGGTAATACCCCCAGGACCCGGAAAAGGTTTGGCACGTTTCCCATGTCTTACCCTTGTAGCCCTCCAGCTCCTTCGACGAGACCTGCTCAGGGGTTACGAAATCCCCGCCGTCGCTGTATTCCTCGTCAAGCCCCAGGCGGTTATTGACAATGATGCCCGGCTGCAGCTTCCTGATCATCTTGATCAGCTCGACCGCGCCCCAGTCGTCGGCGTGTTTGCCGCGCTTGTCGTCCTTGCCCCACGTCCAGTCCAGCCAAAGCACGTCAATTTTACCATAATTGGTCAACAGCTCGGTAATCTGGTCGCGGAGGTACTGACGGTATTTGGCCATGTCACGCCCCTTGTTCAACCGGTCGTAGTTCGCCCGGCTCGTGTCGACCTGTGTCAGCGGGTGTACGTCGTCCATCGTATAGTCGGGATGGTGCCAGTCGAGCAGCGAATAGTAGAACCCGACCTTCAAACCCTGCGCCCGGAAGGCATTCACGTATTCCCTCACCAGGTCCCGATGCGCCGGTGTATTGGTCGCCTTGTAATCGGTATACTTGCTGTCGAACAAACAAAAGCCGTCGTGGTGCTTTGTCGTCAGCACCGCATATTTCATCCCGGCGGCTTTTGCTTCGGCGGCCCACTTTTTAGGGTCCCATTGGTCGGGGTTGAATATCTCGAAATACTTCTGATATTCCTCGTTGGTCATGTGCTCGTTGTGCTTTAGCCACTCGTGCCTCGCCCCCAGCGAATACAACCCCCAGTGGATAAACATCCCGAAACGGGCATCCGTCCACCATTGCATGCGCTCCTGCTTGTGCGCGGCGGATTCATGAAAAAGGGAGGCTTTGTTTTGCGCGGATACCGCAACAACAGAGAGATACAATCCGACGAGCGGCAATAGGATTTTCCTGGACCAGGTCATATGGAAGCGTTTTTTATTCCGCGCCAAAATACAAAAGGATTCGCAAACTAACCGGCCGCCGCGGAAATCCGCCGCAAAACCTGCGCAACCGATTGCCATCGGACATTTTGTTATAACAAACAAGAATCCAGTTAGGCCCCGCCGTCCATGAACTCCGAGCTTTGTGATACAAAAATCCCGAAAATGAACATCATCGTAACAGGCTCTTTGGGTCATATCAGCCGGCCCTTGGCTATACAGCTCGTGCAAAAAGGACATTCGGTAACCGTCGTCAGCAGCAACCCGGAAAAACGACAGGCCATCGAGGCGCTCGGCGCCCGGGCGGCCATCGGGTCGGTGGAGGACGCGGATTTCCTGGCCACGGTTTTTACCAACGCCGACGCCGTCTATTGTATGATGCCGCCGCGCTCGTTCCAGGAACCGGACTACCCGGCATATGGCCGGCGGATCGGTGGCAACTATGCCAAAGCCGTCCGGAGGGCCGGTGTGCGGAACGTCGTACACCTCAGCAGCTGGGGCGCGGAGCTGGATAAAGGCACCGGGTTCATCCTCGCGGCCCACGAGGCGGAAAAGGCGTTCGACGCCTTGGAGGACATTTCGGTCGTACACATCCGCCCGGCCTCCTTTTACTATAATCTGCTTAGCTTTATCCCCATGATAAAATCGGCGGGTATTATGGCGGCAAACTATGGGGAAGACGACCGGCTGGTCCTGGTGGCCCCGGCGGACATAGCGGACGCCATAGTATCGGCGCTGGAGTCACCGGGCGACCGTATCCGGTATGTCGCCAGTGACGAATCCACCTGCAACGAGGTCGCGCGCGTGCTGGGACAAAAAACCGGCCAGCCGGGCCTCACCTGGAAAAAATGGACGAACCAGCAAATGCTCGACGGCCTCGTGGCTGGCGGGGTTCCTGCGACCGTCGCCAGGGGTTTTGTCGAGATCGGCGCCGCCAGCCGTGACGGTCTTCTGCGAAAGGGCTACGACCTCCACAAACCCGTTTTGGGAAAAGTAAAACTGGCAGACTTCGCCACGGAGTTCGCCGCGCAATACAACCGGTCATAACATGCTTCCGCAGCGGATACATACCGTCACCGAATTCCACCGGCTCATGGGTTTACACGACCCTGACCATCCCCTGATCAGCCTGATCGATACCGGCTCCCTGCGGCGCCCGGGGAACAAAGAACGGGAAAGCTTCGTGTATGATTTCTATGTGGTCATCCTCAAGAAAAACCCCCGGGTAAAATTAAAATTCGGACGGTTGGAGTGTGATTTTGACGGTGGCGTGCTCCTTTTTATGGCCCCCGACCAGCTCCTGACCCTCGAATCCCGCGAAAGCGATCCGTCGAAACCCACCTCGGGATGGCTCCTGCTGGTCCATCCCGACTACCTGTGGGGCACTTCGCTGGCCCAGGCGATAAAGCGGTACGAGTTTTTCGACTACGCCGCCAGCGAAGCCCTCTTCCTCTCGGATAAAGAAGAAGCCAGTCTCGTCGGCATTTTCCTGAACATTCAGCTGGAATACCGGTCGGGCATCGACAACTATAGCCAGAGCATCATCATCGCGCAGCTCGAATTACTTCTATCCTATTCCGGAAGGTTTTACCACCGCCAGTTCATCACCCGCAAGGTACCCCACCACCAAATCCTGGACCGCCTGGAAGAACTCCTGGCGGCCCGGTTACAAAATGAGGCCCTGCCAACCGTCCAGTCTCTGGCGGACCAGCTGAACATCTCGCCTAATTACCTGAGCAGCCTCCTGAAAGTCCTGACCGGCCAAACCGCCCAGCAGCACATCCAGGAAAAGATCATAGACAAAGCCAAAGAAATGCTTTCCACGACCGATTTGTCGGTCAACGAAATAGCCTATCGCCTGGGGTTCGGGTACCCCCAATCCTTCACCCGCCTGTTCAAGCTAAAGACCGACGTTTCGCCGTCGGAGTTCAGACAAGCCTTCCGATAGGCATACTACCTTTTTAATATTTCATACGTATGAAATCCCGTTTTTTCCCCGTTGTGATCCACGGAACGGATTCCTAATTTTGCATTCACCACCGATAATCACTGTCATTACACCCACCCATGCCGGTTTCCGGCAAAGTCATGTGTCCGGCTAGCGCCGGACTAAAGGTCTTTTTTAACCACAAAAACCAAATCAAATGAGACCTCTGACAAAAGAAGAAATGAAGTCCGTGAAAGGTGGGGTAGTCACGACTACCTGCTGGTGTGTCATCAACGGGAACCTCGTCAATGGGGGGCTCGCGCTTTGCAGCGACGCAGGAACCAATTGTAACGACGTGTGTACGGAAAGGTGCAACCTGATGAGGAGCACGATCCAGTAATTCAAACAGGAGGCGGTGCATCGCCGCCTCCCTTTCAGTTAACCATTTACCCATGTATAAAGAACTATTAATCCTGCTCACCTGTCTGCAATTCTTACACGCGTCACCGGCACAAAAGACCACCCGTATTGAGGGGGTGTTGAACAACATCGAGGATGACAAAGTGACCATTTATCCGGATTACGACGGATTCCTCAATGAACATCATGGCATTGATTGCCCTGTCAAAAACCATCGGTTCTCCTTTAACTATGTCACGGCCCATTCGGGCTTCGTTAGGATCGAGTCAAAAACCTTCCCATGGAGGCTGCTGTTTGTACAGCCGGGTGACACACTTGCCCTCTCTGCCGACCAGACAGCCGGGAAGCTACGGTGCACGGTCGAGGGGGGAAAAGACCCTTTAGGGAATACCCTTTTCCTCAAGGGCCGGTTCGCCATCACCAACTGGATTGAGTTGTCGCAAAACCTGATACCGCAGATAGCCGGTCTTACGGACGTAGACTCCGCTTTCTTCATTATCCAACGACATACCGACTCCTCCAAGCTGGCCATAGATTCCCTATATCGGACAAACGGGCTATCGGATGCCATGTACAGCGCGCTTACGGCCTACCAGGAATCATACATCGTATTCACCTGCTGCGACTATTTGAGGATCACTAAATACCTGGTCGAACGAGACAGCCTGGTACCGCCACTTCATTTTGACGTGGCCGGCTGCAAACAACTCATGAGGCTCATATTGACCACCTGGGATCCTTTTGACGATAAATATTTTTCGTCTTTTACGGAATCGTCGAATCTGACGTTCAAGGGGGAGCTGATCCGGTCCCACGACCTACCCGTTCAAAATCCGGGGGAAAAGATCCTTTGGGCAAAAGACCACAAGAGTTTTATCCAAACCATGAGCCATGAGGCGCCCTTTCCCATCGACTCCGGGTTTTGGATGCTGGAACACGGTATTACCGAATGTCCGCACGCCTATGTCACCGGCGTCAGCCAACAACTCATTCAAAGCCACCACATTTTGGGTGATTTAACCTGGTCCAACGATCCCCCGGATGTCATCGGGCAACAAATCGCCCTGTATATCCAGCGGTACCCCCACAGCGAAATCAACCCGTTTTTCCAAAGCGAGATTAAACGGCTGGAATCCGGAAACACGACCCTGGAAAACTATGGCCACTTCGGGGTCTATGACACCGCAAGGGATTCGCTTATACTGACGACGGTCCCGACGTTGGATTTTAAAAACATAAAAGAAATCGTTTCTACCCAATTCAGCAACCGCGCCGTCCTGATCGACTGCTGGGCTACGTGGTGCCCGCCCTGTATGGAAGAGCTAAAGTATGCGGATACCTTGTTCACCCTGCTCAAGAAAAAAAATATCGGTCTGTTATTTATCTCCTTTGACAAACAGGCCAATAAGCTGAACTGGGCCAAAACGGTGAACCGGCTAAAGCTGAAGGGTACCCATTACATCGCATCGGACGACTTTGGCGCGGCGCTCCGGGCCGAACTGAACGTAAACGTGTTGGCCATCCCCCGATTTTTGCTGGTGGATAAAAAAGGGGACATCATGATTCCCAGCACGGTATTGCCCAGCGACCTCAACGGCCTCGACAAACAGATCGACAAATTTTTGGTTTGCACCGCAAACTAAATTAGCTTTGACTCATGATCGAAGAAACTCCCCTATCGCCCGGCGAGGGCCTCGCCCTCATCCAGGGCGTGATCGCCCGGACGAAAGAGCGTTACCGGGACAACAGCTTTTATTTTATGCTGTGGGGCTGGCTGATTGCCGTGGCGGGGGCTGCTTTTTTCGTGCTCCACCGGTTCACCGGCTTCAGGTTCTTCTTTTTGCCGTTTCCGGTGCTGGTGGCGACGGGTATCGTAACCTCGATCCTTCACTACCGCCGGCGACCCCGGTCGGTGGAAACCTACACCGATTTCTTTTTTAGCCGGCTTTGGCTCGCAGTCGGCATCGGCTTTATCGTGACGGTGGCCGTGGCTGTTTCACAAGGGCTTTCCCCGATCCTGTTTGCGATCGTCGTAGCGGGTATCGGCACGCTCGTCTCCGGATCGATCATGCGGTTCCGGCCGTTGATGGCCGGCGGCGCGCTCTTCTTCGTTGCGGCCATTTCGGGGATATTCATCCCGGATGGTTACCGGCCGTTACTGCTGAGTGCGGCCATCGTATTGGGTTATTTGCTACCCGGATACCTCTTGAAGAAAAATGAAGTATAAGGACCTGGACCCGGTTTTGAATACGCCCGTGCGGCTGGCCGTCGTGTCGATACTGGTCAAAATGCGGCAGGCGGACTTTGGGTACCTCCAGGAAACCACGGGTACGACCCAGGGGAACCTGAGCCACCAGCTGAAAAAGCTACACGAGGCGGGGTATATCGAGATCGTCAAAACGCAAAAGGGGAACTATCCGCAGACGATCTGCCGGCTCACAAAAACCGGTCATACGGCATTTGAAAGATATGTGGACACGATAAAGGATTATCTGCACCTCTAAATTTTTTTGCTCATTTTAGTTTGCGTCACAAACCAAATTTATCATGGAAAACAAACACCACGGCCCGCACCCGGGCATCCTCGCCATCATCTTCATGCTCCTGTTTTGCACGGGCTTGTCCTTTGTGATCTCTTTGTCAGGCACTCTCCCGTACTTCCCCGGCCCCTGGGAAACGCAAGGCGTCCTCGAAGCTTATTTCCAGCACTACCCGCACGACGTGCTGCGGTGCGCTTTCTTCCAGTTCGCCTCGGCGGTGCCGCTGGCGTTATTCGCGGCCGCCACGAGCAGCCGTTTGCGTTTCCTCGGAAACCGCTCGACCGGCCCCTTCATCGCCCTGGCCGGTGGGTTGCTGACCGCGGTAAACGTCATCATCTCCTCCCTGTTGTTATGGACGGTCGCCTATCCCGGGGTAGCCGACAGCGGCCCCGTGCTTCGGATGCTGTACTATGCGGATTTTGCCGTCGGCGGCGTGGGGTATTCCGTCCCGCTCGGTCTGTTGATCGCCGGCATTGCGGTGTCCTCCGGTTTTATGAAGATCATGCCCCGGTGGCTGGTCATCGCCGGCGTCGTCATCGCCGCCATAGGGGAGTCGAGCTGTCTCAGCCTGGTGTTCCCCAAGCTGCTGCCGTTGATTCCGCTCACCCGTTTTCCCGGCTTTATATGGCTGATCCTCGCGGGTTTCAAGTTGCCAAGAGGATAGGTTTTCCGTGCGGAAGAGCCGAAAGCTGGTATCTTTAAGGTGTATGGACAAGCAACCGCTGCTCGACTTCATCCAGGCCAGCATCCCGGATTTCCCGCTAACGCGTGAAGGGCTCGAGGCCATCGCGGAGAGGTTCGAAGGACTCGAATTCGCCAAAAACGAATACCTGCTCAAGGAAGGAAAGATCAGCGGGTATTTTTACCTGGCGGAAGGCTTTATGCGCGCCTATACCTATGACGCCAAGGGCAACGAGATCACCACCTATTTTTATCCCAGCGGCCGGGTTCTCTTCAACCCATATTCCTTCTTCAATAATGTTTCGTCGACGGAGAACATCCAGGCGGTGACGCCGTGCAAGGGCTACTATACCACCTTCGACAAGTTGAACGTGCTTTTCCACAACGTCCCCGAGTTCCGGGAATTCGCGCGCCTCATGCTGGTCAGGGAATTCGTGGCGTACAAACAGCAGACGCTGGCGATGATCAACCAAACGGCTGAGGAACGCTACGCCAACCTGATCGCCAACGGCAAGGAAATTTTCCAGCACGCCCAGCTCAAGCACATCGCCTCTTTCCTGGGAATGACCGACACGTCGCTCAGCCGGATCAGGCGGGAGTTTTCAAAGCGATAACGCTCCGCCGGATGGCCGCCAGGTGCGCAAGCAGGACCAACGGCACCACGAAACCAGGCAACAACAGGAAGGGGAAACGTGCTAACGCGACGCCCGGTTGGCCAAATGCGAAACGCTGGGCCCTGAGCGTCACGTTCAGCAACAACCCCATACAAACCACGTTCCACCAAAGCAACAACCGCGGGCGCAAGGGTTTGAAGCCAATGACATAGATCAACGGCGCTGACAGTCCGGACAGGATATCCAGGTTCCCGCCCTCGAAGGTCATCTGACGGGGAATGGTCCCCTGCACATACAAGCCATACAATACCAGCTCCACAAAAATCCGGAGGCCGTGCAACAACGTGAGTACCCGCAAATCGAGGCTGTCGAGAAAGCGCCTTCCAAAACGCGGTACCAATAATGTCACCGCGAAGATCGCGGGGGGAACGACGAGCAGCAGGATGCGGGGCGGCGTCGTGAGGACCGCATAAAAACCGGCCAATCCAAGACCGGTTTGCAACACGATCCACGCCACCGCCACACCGGCAAATACCCAGGGACGGCTCGTTGCGCGGACCCACCCATAGAAGAACATCAGCACGAGGCCGCCGAAAGCTACCGCTAACCAGGTCATAGTATAAAGGCTTTACATACCAGGGCGGTCAGGGGCGCCTGCATCGGCTCAGCCTCACCGAAAATGTCTATATATCGTTTTTCCAGGGCCTCTTCGATACGCGGGATCGCACCTTCCGCCCGATCCCGAATGGCGTTGGCCACCGGCAGTCCCTCGACCATCCCTTTTGCCGCGAGGGCGGCGTTCCCGATACGGCAGGTAAGCCGTACGCGCTCGATGGAAACCTCCGCAAAGCCGCATTCCTCCATCATTGCCATTACCATCCCTTCATCGCTCATGGCAAATGGCACGTCCATGGCAGCCGGCGCCTTCTCTCCAAACGCCTCGCGGACGACCTTCCCCAGCTCCGCCCAGAGCGGGTTCTCCGCCGCGGTCGCCCAGGTGCTGAATACCAGCCGGCCGCCGCTGCGCAACACGCGCCTGAATTCCGAGAGCGCTTTTTTCTTGTCCTGTGGGAACATCAGGCCGAACTGGGATACCGCGAGGTCGAATATTCCATCCCCGAACGGGAGCGCCGTCATGTCGGCCGCCGCCCAATGTATTCGGGTGTCCGGCAGCACCAGCCGCGCGACCGTTAGCATGTCCGGGTTGACGTCGGTGGCGGTCAACCTCGCCCCCGACGCAAGCCCGTCGGCCAATCGCCGCGTCAGTCGTCCGGTCCCGCAGGCGACTTCGAGGATATCATTGGCGGCTGGGAGCCGGTCCGCGAGGTCCGCCGCAAACGGTTCAAAAAGAAAGGGACCGAGAATCGTCTCGTACTGTGCGGGAATACTCTCCCCAAAAGAAAGGGTCATGGCTATTTTTCCTCAAAGAAAAACATTACCCGCGAGTCCGGGCTTGTCATATGACAAGAAATGCCGGCTTCATGGAGTCCGCTTATAGCGGCTGAGATCGCACTCCAGCGCCGGGTCCCAATGCCCGGTTACCGCGGCCGCCCGGTAGGTGGAACGCAAAAACCGGAGCAACGTCTCTGAAGGGTTGTCCGATCGCTGTACGGCTTCGTAAGGGAGAAAGAACTCGCCTTTTTCATCACTATAAAATGCCTCCGCGGGTTCCACGGGTTGTTTCGCGAAAGCCCCGGGGGTCGGATAACAATAAGAGTAGAACACGGGCACCGGGAAGTCCCGCGCGCCGGGCCAGAAACCCGCGCTGCTGACCTCGTGGGAGTACGCTTCCTGCATGACGTCGTCCGGCATATGCGGCGCACCGCCGGGGTGCAAGGGCGCCGTCCTGCCCGAAAAACGGGTCACCGCCAAATCGAAAGCTCCCCAAAAGAAATGCACCGGGCTGACCTTGCCCGTAAACGCCGCGCGGAACTCCGTAAATACGACCGAGACGTTGGCGATCACCTGGAACAACAGGTGCATCTGATCCCGGTCATAGACGCGGGTGACGCGGTCCCGGGCAAAGGGAACGGCTTCCACCAGCTCGTTGGGCACGGCGTATATCTTGACCTCGATGCCGAGGACCCGGAGCGTATCGAAGACGTCCTCATAAAAATCGGATACCGTGCGTCCATAAAAAGCGACCTTGCCGGACCTGCCGTCGCTCGTGCGGATCACCAGCTCGTGATCCGTAAAATCCATGTCGAGCTGGAACGTCCCGCCTTCGTACGGTATGCTCCCGGTGGTTAACCCCCTCGGGTATACGTAAAGGGTTACGTGCCAGGAATGGTTGAGCCAGGGCATCTGCTGCAACCGTATCTTTCCCACGATCTGCGTCCAGAGATGGACTGTCTCCAGGGTGTCCCGGAGTGGCTCGAAATCCAGGACGGGCCATCTAGTCGTTGCCATACATCCAAATATAGACTGGTTTTACCGGGTTTTTCCGGGTTTTTCCATAAATTAGGAATACTTCGAATTACACCTCGCTAAAACTACACGACATGAGGACTTTGCTACGCATGCTTCTATTCATGCTGACCCTGGCCGTTTCCTGGCCGTCGATGGGGCAGCAACGGACGGTCAAAGGGACCGTCCTCGATTCCAAAGACAACACGCCGCTCGCCGGAGCCACGGTCCAGAACCGGCGAACGCACCAGCAGGTGCAGACCGACGAGAAGGGCGCCTACGCCATCGCGGCGCAACCCGGCGACCTCCTCGTCATCACGCACATCGGCCACAAGAGCCTGCACCTGACGGTAGGCAACGCCGAAATGTACACCACCCAGCTGGACATCGCCGAGGGCCAGCTGAGCGACGTGGTGGTCACGGCCATGGACATCAAACGAAACCCGAGGGAGCTCGGCTTCTCCACCCAGACGTTGTCGGGTAAGACGATCCAGGAGACCCAGCGGGAGAACTTCGTAAACGGTCTCCAGGGCAGGGTCGCCGGTCTGTCCATAACGCCGACGTCGGGCCAGGCGGGCGCCTCGTCGACGATCACGCTGCGGGGGTTCAACACCTCCGGCGTCAACCAGCCGCTGTTCATCATCGACGGCATCATTGTCGACAACAGCACCTTCGACGAGAACTCCAACAGCGGGACGACGCTGGGCCTGGCGTCCGACCGGCCCAACCGCACGTCGGACTATACCAACCGTATCGCGGACATCAACCCAGACGACATCGAATCCATCACTGTCCTGAAGGGGCCCGAGGCGGCCATCCTCTACGGCAGCAAGGCCAGCTCGGGCGCGATCGTGATCACCACCAAGAAACCGGCGCTGGCCAGCAAGCTCCGTCTCAGCTATGACGACGCCTTCCGGATGCAATGGATCAACCGGTTCCCGAAAATCATCACCGACTTCGGCCCGGGGACTAACGGCACCCCCTCCACGACGTCGTTCACCGACTTCGGACCGTCGCTGCCCGCCAGCGCGCAGACATTTGACAACGTCCACCACTTTTTCAGGACGGGTTTTGCACAGACCCACAACCTCGAAGGCAGCTTCGGTACGAAAGCCAGCGCCTTCCGGGCGTCCGGATCGTATTTCGACGAGGATGGAGCGGTCCCCAACAACAACTTCCAGCGGTTCACCTTCCGTTTGACCAACAACACCAAGATCGGCAAATGGGTGGACCTGACGCCCTCGGCGACCTACATCAACGAAGTCAATACCGTCCCGACGCGGGGCTCGGGCGGCTATTACCAGGACCTGCTGGTATGGCCCGCCACCAACGACATCCGGCACTACCAGGACGCCAGCGGCAACCGCACCTATGCGCTGCCCGCGGCCGACCCGTCGGTAGAAGTGGACAACCCGCTCTATAACACCCACACCAACTTCAACAAGGCCAACACCTACCGGGGTATCTTTACCCTGGGTGCCGACGTGCACGCCCTGTCGTGGCTGACGCTGTCGGGGCGTTTCGGGTACGATACCTATATGACCGACGAGTTCGATATCTACGGCCCGCAGTCCAGCCAGCTGGTATCCATCGCGGGGACGCTGACGGGCGCCTACAACCTGAAGGGCGCGCTGGAAAACAGCTGGATGAAATACCACGATTACAACCACACGATCTACGCCACGGCCAAAAAGAAGTTCGGAGACTGGACGGTCAGCCTCGTCGGTGGGACGACATACGAAGACGCCGAGCACGGTACCTTCTCGGTGATCGGTACGCAGCTCATCAGCCCCACACGGCACGACAGCAGCAACACCAACCCGGCCACCCGGCAACGGCTGCTCCAGAATTATTTCGGCAAGTACAACGTCTCGATTGCCCGCAACCTCGCGTATTTCGGACAGGTCAACATCGGCTACAAGGACGTCGCCTACCTCAGCTATTCCCAACGCCTGGAAGAGACCTCGATCGTACCCAAGGCCAACCGGGAATATAACTACCCCGGCGGGAGCGCCAGCGTCATCCTGTCGGACATATTCCCGGCGATGAAACGCGGTGATTGGGTCAACTTCTGGAAGGTCAGGGGCGCGCTCGCCAATTCGGCGCGGCTACCCGATCCCTACCTGAACCAGTCGGTGTTTGGCAACAACTACGCCAGCGCCACCGGGTTGGCATACTCCTATGGCTTTGTCAACAACAATCCAAACCTCCAGCCGGAGCGCCAGCGGACCTACGAAATCGGTACGGAATTGACGCTCCTGAAGAATACGCTGGCGCTGGACGTCACCTATTACAACACGTATTGTTACAACCAGATCGCCCAGAACGCCCGCGAAAGCTATGCGACCGGGTTCGTGCTCAACACCCTCAACGCCTCCAGCCTCCGGAACCAGGGGCTGGAAATAACCCTCGATATCAACCCTGTCAGGACCAACGACTGGAACTGGGACATACAATTCAATTTCAACCACGCGTGGAGCAAGGTGCTCACCCTCCCCGCCGCGATCGGCCCGCTGAACGACTACTATAATTCCGATGACTTTGTCACCAACGGCGCCAGGGGCGGCTTTGTCCGCGGACATTCCACGTCGACACTGACCGGGTGGAACTACAACCGCAACAACGCCGGCCAGATCCTGATCAACGCGACCACCGGGCTCCCGGAGGTCAACCAGACATTCCTGCCCATCGGTGACCGGAACCCCGCCTTTACGCTGGGGACGCTCAACAGCATCAAGTACAAGCACTGGAGCCTCAGTTTCCTTTGGGACCTGAAGGTAGGCGGCGACATCTACGACGGCACCGACATGATACTGACCGAGTACGGCAGGAGTCCCCGGACGGCCGACCGGATGACCCCGCGGGTCGTCAAGGGGGTACTGGACGACGGCCTGCAAAATACGGCCAATCCCACCAAGAACACCATCGTCGTCAACCCATACCTGAACAGCACCAACTATTACGGAGAAACGACGGGGATGCCGGACGAGGAGTTCGTCCAGCACAACGTCAACTGGCTCCGTCTGAGAGACGTCACCCTCAGCTACGGCATGCCGCAACAGCTGCTGCACAAGCTCAGGGTAGTCAAGAGCCTCAACGTCTTCTGCACGGCCAACGACCTCGTCCTGTTCACCAACTACTGGGGGCCCGATCCCGCGGTCAGCGGTTCCACCGCGGCCACCCGGGGCGTCGGCGGCTTCGGGTACGATTACTTTAACCTTCCCACCCCGATGCAGCTCAACTTCGGTTTGCGCGCATCGTTTTAAATGCCATACGTCATGAAGAAATACTTATTATATATTGCCCTCTTCGCGGTCTCTTGCAGCAAGAAACTGGATGACGCCTATCTGAATCCCAACGCCCCAACGGTGGTTCCTATCGAGACCCTCCTGCCGGGGATCATCGGCTCCATGGTCGGCGCCTCGTCGACCACCGGCGTTTCCGGGGGCGTGGCGGGCGACGCCCTGGTCATCGGGCGTTACATCCAGTACTGGGGCGACTACAACGGCCAGTCCAACGCCAGCTATATCTACGACGAGATGGGCGGACCCGCATTCACCAGCGCAACACTGGCCACCATCTGGAACGGCTTTTATTTTGGCCAGGGACAGAACCTCAACCAGGTCATCAACTGGGGCTCGCAGCAACAGAAATGGGATTACGTGGGCGTGGCCCTGGCTATCCGGGCCTGGGGCTGGTTGGAGCTCGCCAACGAATACGCCGACGGCATCATCGTCCGGGAGGCCTTCAACACCAACCTCCAGCAGTTCGACTACGACCCGCAATCGCTCGCCTACGATACGTGCCGGGACGTCTGTTTCCAGGCGCTGGCCTACCTCTCCAGGACCGACGGGAACGTCAGCGCGACAAACCTCGCCATCGGCGACGCCTTTATGAACGGGGGGGACGTAAACAAATGGAAAAAATTCGTCTACGGCATACTGGCGCGTTCCTATGCCTATCTCGCCAATAAGGCCGTCTATGCTTCGGGCGACTACGCCGACTCGGTCATCAAGTACTGCGGGCTGGCGCAGCAAACGAACGACGACAATACCACGGCGAAGTTCTCAGGGAACGTAAATGTCTCGGGTAACAACAGCTACTACGGACCAACGAGGGGGAACGTCGGCGGTTTGCGGCAGGCGGCGTATATCGTGGGTATGATGACCGGTCAGAACCCGACCTTCGCCGGCGTCTTCGACCCGCGGGCCTTCTATATGCTCCGGATGAACCTGGGCGGCACCTTCCAGGGTATCACGCCCTGGCTGGGTAATGGCCCGGGCGGCGGCTTTACGACCGCCTCGGGCGACCCCAACTTCCCCCCGAATTTCTGGGGCAACACCGCGGCTCCCCAGTCGGCGTCTGCGCCGAGCGGGGCTACCACCGGGACCCTGGATTCGGGGCGCTACCTGTTCCGCAACAACGCCGAATTTCCGTTGATGACGGCTTCGGAAATGCAGTTCCTCCTGGCGGAAGCGGAGTACCGCAAGGGGAACAAATCCGCCGCGCTGACGGCCTATACTAATGGGATCAGCCTCAACTTCGACATGCTCACACAAAAATACGCGCTCAACGTCCCTTCCGACCAGGCCATCACGCCCACCTCGGAAGCGACCTACCTAGCGGCGGTGACGCCCGCGCCGGAGGACCTTACGCTGAGCCAGATCATGCTCCAGAAATACATCGCGCTCTACGGCTGGGGCGTGCAGGAAACCTGGGTGGACATGCGCCGGTTCCATTACAACGGGAACCTCGACCCCGTGGCGGGCACCCCGGTGTATGCGGGTTTTACGCCACCCCAGGGACAATACCTGTACATCAACAACGGCGACAGCCTGGTGTACCGCTGCAAACCGCAGAACGTCGAGTATACCTACGACATCCCCTCCCTGACCAAGATTGGGGCGATGAACCTCAACTATCATACCTATGAACCCTGGTTCAACCAAAACTGATCACGTATGAAACGACTATTATATGCGGCAATCACCGTCCTGGTCATCCTCGGGTCCTGCAAGAAGAACTTCAAATACGATGCTTCCTACAAACCCATGGACTCCACTATGGCCTACCTGAAGATCATCGACGCTTCGCCGCTCTTCCGGCAGATCACCACCTACCAGGATACCTTCATCGTCTTTATCAACGGCGCCAAGGTGACCGCCTCCAGCCTCACCTTCGGGGGCGCCTTCCCGGGCACGGCCACCAACACCTACCTGGCCGTGCCTCCCGGGCCGCAGGAAATAAAGCTATCGGTGCCGGGTATCGTCAACGTCGACTCGATCAAGATCCTTACCCTGAACCTGAATATGCAGGCGGGCAGGCGATATACGCTTATGCTCACCGACTCGATGCTGACCGCCTCGCGCGATTCCAGCCGGATCTTCGTACAGGACTTTTATAACGCGCCCGTAACAGGCTACGTCAACTTCCGGTTTATCCACGCGGTGACAAACGACACCCCCGGTCTTCTGGTGGACTTGTTTTCGTACGCCCGGAACGCCAATATCCTGAGCAAGGTCAAACCTGATTCGGTCTCGCCCTTCCAGACGCTGGGGGTGAACCTGGGCGTAGCCGATACCTTGTACGTCCGTCGCAGCGGCACCACCAGGACGCTGGCCAAGCTGCTGTTTGCGCCGCCGCCGCCGTTCAACCAGGAGACGTATACGGTGTATTACGCGGGCAACGATACTTTGAAGGGGAAGAAGGCGCCGGCGCTGTATTACTATACGCATTAGCGCGCATTAGCGTGTATTAGCACGCCTTAGCGCACCTTAGCGCGACGGAGGGGCGGCCAGGTATGGGACCAGGGTTTGCAGGAACAAATCCCGGTAATGTACTATGGCCGCCTCTCCTTTTAATTTTTCCGTCAATTCGTTGTTCGAGAGCCAGAAATCCCCCACGATAAAGAACTGCGTCACCAACGCTTCCCATACGCCGGCCGGCAAGTCGTTCCTGAACACGCCTTCGGCGGCCTGTCGCCCGAAAAAGTCCAGGAACTCCTTCTTCCGGCGCCGGTTAAGCGCGCGGTAGTGTTTTTGAACGGCGGGTATCCGGCGGGCGATCTCGACAAAGTGCAGGAAGATGAACCGGTAGTTGTACATCAGCCGGAACGACCGGTCCGCGAAAACGGCGATGGTATCCGCGCCCGCCTGTGGTATTTCGTCGTCAAACCCCGCACCCGCCCGTTGCACGATGTCGTCGAAGCCCGCGGCCAGGCGCCGGTACAGCGCCAGGATAACGTCATCGGTACGCGGAAAATGATAGTGCAGGTTGCCCGCGCTGATCCCCATTTCCGCGGCAATGTGCCGGCTGGTCACGGCGTTTACGCCACGCTGGTTGTAAAGACCGAGCGCGGTGGTCAAAATACGCTCTTTCGTGTCCGCCGCTCTTCGGCCCGACGGTTCCTTCGGTTCCATGCAATAAATTTAGAACAAATGTTCTAATTTTGACGCATGTCCATGTACAAAAGGATCAGGGACGCCGTGCTCCCGATCAAACCCGAAGACTCGCGGACGACGCGGACGCTCAAAAAAGGCGGCTTCTTCCTCTTTATGACGATGGCCCTGCTGGTCACGGGGGCGATCGCGCTGGCCATCGCGTTTGTGTTATGAAACGGGTCATCGGTTGCGGCCTGGCCTGGGGTGTCGTCCACCTGACCCGCTTACTCCACCATCCGCTGCCGTTGGTCAACGGCTGTCTCACCGACGTATTGGCGGTGCCGGCCATCACGGGGGTGACCCTGGCCGTAACGCGGCGCTGGATCGTAAAAAACCCGTTGTACGCCTACCCGCCGGCGTATTTCCTTTTTGTGGCGTTGTACCTGTCCGTGGTGTTCGAATGGATCATGCCCCATCTATCCCACCGGTATACCGGCGACTGGGGAGACGTGGCGGCTTATTTCGCGGGAGCGACGGTGTGCTCAATCGGGAAACGCCATCTTTTGCGTGGCTGGCGACGCCGTATTGATCCCATACCCCGCTCCGTTGAGCATATTGTAGCCCCACGCGTTCTGGGCGGCGGAGGACGGGATCGTCACGCCATCCCCGGTGGGCGCGTCGTTGATCGTCATGTTCATGGCGTACGGCGCGGTACCCGTCTGGTCGTCGGTGCCGTCGTTGTACCACGACCAGGCCAGGTAACCGATCCCGAGGTTGTTGGCCTTGGTAAGGAGGTCGGCATACCCGGTGGCGGCGCTGCCGTCGGGCAGGAGGTTGCCTTCTTCGCCGATGACGAAGGGGAGGCCGCTACCGGCCACGGCCTGTAAACGCGGCGCGGGGTCCGAACCCTCCCAGTAGTAGACGTGGATGTCAAAAAGCAGGTTGTGGAGGGGGTCTTGGTTTAGCAGGTATTGACCGTTGCTGATACCTTGCCCATAAGAGCCGGACGTAAAAATATCCTCCCGGTCGCCAAAACCGTAGGCGTCGATCATCAGGGGGACCTTGATACCGGCGTTCCGGATCGCGGTGATCGCCGAGACGTAAGTCTGGATAAACGTGTTGACGTCCGTCTGGCTGTAGTTGTCCTGGTTCGTATTGTAGTTGGCGCCCCATTCATTGGCCAGGTTGATCACCAGGTGGTTCTGGTGTTTGTTGACGACGGCCACCACGGCGGGGCTGGTCCAGAAGGCGGTGATGATCTGCTGGAACTGCCCGGGATCGTTTTTACCGGTCAGGTCGTGGAGCATGACTATGGGGAGGATACCCTTGCCGGTAAAAACGCCGATGGCGCGGTCCAGGTCGCCGGCCGTATAGTAGGTGGTGCCGGTTTGCGGCTCGGGGCTGCCGGCGATGTGGGTCCACCAGGCCAGCCGGACGACGTTGGTTTTGGTCGTGGCGACCGCGCCGGCCACGGCGTCCACGTCATCATCCCACCCCTCTTTGTAGGTATCGACATTCACGCCCCTGAACAATACGTTCGCACCGTCCGCATCCGTCAGGTAGCGACCTTTGACGTGGAGATAGGAACCGGTGGTGTCCGGCGTGCCGCCCCCGCCCTGGGCGCCGCCGCCGGGTGAGGATGACTTTTTGCTGCAGGAAAAAAGGGCGAGGACCATTATGCTGAGTCTCCAAGTAGCGCACATCCGGTTGGCGAACACGTATTTCATAGTGCCGATTTTGCAGCAAGATACCGCCGCCCGCGGAGGCCCGGATCGCCGATCGACCAATGACGCATACGATCGCCCAATGACGCCGCCAACCCGATAACGGGCGGGCGCCCCTAGGACACCTTTAGCGGCACGACGATCCGGACGCTGACACCGTGCGTGGCCGACACATCCCACCGGATGGTCCCGCCAAGCAGCGCCGCCCGGCGTTCCATGCTGTTCACCCCTGACACGGCGTCATAACCGCGGTCGCCGCCCTTCCCATTGTCGGCTATGGCCACCCTGAGCTGATCGGAGTGCAACGATATATAGACGATAACGACGCTGGCGTCGGCATGCTGGAGGACGTTTTGCAACCCCTCCTGGATGATCCGGAACAGCAGCACCTGCTGGTTGCGTTTGAGAGGGAGGCCCGGCTCCGCGACGTCGAGGGCCGCGTGTACGCGACCCAGCGCGTTGATGCGCGCGATCTCCGAACGCAGGTTGTCGAGGAGGTCGAATTCCTGGAGCCAGTCCCGGCTGAGGGTATGGGAAAGAGAGCGCAGGTCGCGGATCGCGCCGGCCAGCGTCTCATCCGCCGCCAGGAGGGTATCGGGGACCTCGGGGAGCGACCGGCCGGTGACGCCCAGCAGGAAGCGGGCACTGGTCAACAACTGGCCCACGTTGTCGTGGAGCCCTTGCCCGATGTGCAGCACCGTTTCCTCCCGAGCCTCCATTTCGGCCTTGAGGAGTTCCTGCTTGTACCTGAATATCCGATTCTGATAGACGAACAACAGCACGACACCGGCGGCGACAAGAGCAATAAATATAGACAAAGGCATGGTGCAAACCTATGTCGATCCGGCTTCGTGTACAACGTTGAAAACCCCCTCCGGGTACGGGAAAATTCCCGTATTTCGGTCCGGCCGCGCGACAGGCGCCCGTCAACGGACGGCGCCCCCGTGGTGCCACGCTATTCCAAGGTAATCTTACTCTTGCTGGTGATATCCGTCCTTCGGTCGAAAACGAAATCCATGTATTTAGCCTCCCCCGCCTTACCGCTGACGCCTTGGGTGTATTCGGAACCGGCGGTCCCGACGGCCTCGCCGGCGCCGTGGATGGCGTATTTGGACTTTTGTTTCATCCAGTGGCAGGAGGTTGCGGTGAGCAACAAAGCCAGGGCGCAGGAGCAGGAAAAGGTTTTCATACCGATTGTATAATCGAATATAGGAAAAAGCCTTTTTTTCCCTATCTTATTCCACCAGAA
>NZ_DATJIY010000058.1:0-10642 GCF_035492835.1 Dinghuibacter sp. | reverse complement strand
ACCATGTTTTGCGAAACTTTTCGCAAAACAGGGTAAAAGAGGCACCCCACCACACTCCACGGGGCCGGCAGGCGAACGGCTCAGCCGACCTTGTACATTTTCGTCGTAGACGCGATATAATCCAGGGGATCGAACGCCTTATCGAAGGTATTCCGGAGGTCCGCCAGCTTCCCGGAGAGGTTCATGATCTGGGGGCCGATCTGGGGATCGAGCTTGTATTTGTCGAAAAGGGTTTCGTAGCGGCCTATATTCTCGCTGATGCGAAAGGTGATCTGGCCAAAACGCAGTTTGAGCTGCTGTACGTCCATCATCTGGTAGTAGATCTTTTGCTTCCAGTCCTTGGGGTTGCGCTGGCGCTCGGACGTGGCGAAATCGGCGGCCGACTGGCGCATCATGGTCAGGTATTGGTAGCGGCTTTCGGCGTCGCTTTCCTGGGAAAACCCAGCCTGGAAGTCCTGGGCTTTGATCTTCAGGGTGGCCAGGTCCTGGGAGAGGTCGCTCGCATAGATCTTTTGCAGGTTGTCCAGCTCGGCTTCGATGGATGCCCATTCGTTTTCGATCAGCCCCTGATCGTAGTCGAACTGGCTGACCTTCATCGTCAGCAGGACCATCTTTTCGCTTTGTTCGCGAAGGTCTTTTTGTTTTTTACCCAGCGTGCTCAGGTAGGAGGACATGCCGCTGAACAGCGCAAAGGTCATGGGGCCGGTCACGGGTACCGCGCCCATTTCGGTGCTCGCGGAGGAGAGGACGTTGCTGGCGACGCCGAGCCCCGTTTCTTCACCCTTATTAGCCTCCATATATTTATTGAACCCGTTGAAGAAATCCTTGTAGCCGGGATAGTTCATGGGATTGGAGGCCTGACCTAGTTGGTCGAAGAAGGTCTTTGTCGAGTTGAACAGGATGAGGGGCTTTATTTCGCGCTCCATGGATACCAGGTTGACGATGGCGCTCTGGTAGTTGGCCTGATAGATATACAGATCGTTCTCGTCTATGGCTTTTTGCCGGTCCTCGAGCGCCTGTACGCGGAGCAGCAGCTTGTCGGCCTTTTCCTTGGCGTCCTTTGTCTCGAGGATGGATTTATCGAGGAGGTCCACGCGTTCGTCGAGCTTGCTGACGGTAGAGTCCATCGACTTGGTCCGGCGGTCGAGGCTCACCTGGATTTCACCCAGGACCTTGTCTTTCATTTGTTTGTCCGTGAGGGTGTCGGTCGATTGGGCGTAGGTGGCGGATGACGCCAGGAGTAAACCGCCGGCGCAGGATACGAGTAGGATATGCTTCATCGGATGTGCCTTTTGGTCCTTAAAGATAAGGGCATGCAAGGATCGAGCCGGTACAACCGCCTATTTTATCTTTTTTTTAAGTGTTTGTAGTGCAGCGCTTACGGGTAGCGCTTACGTGCGGCCGCGAACGCCTATTTGTTTTCTTCGACCTCGCCGAGGGGGGCGTCCTTATGCTCATGCTTCATCATCCGCTCGATGCGCCGGCTGACAAAGAAGAGGAGCAGCGACGCCGCGCCGGCCATAAATACGAAGAGCATGAAGAACTCGTTCAGGTTGTGCATGTGGTAACCGAGGAACGAGGTGGGCTTGTCTTTTTCCGGGTAGAAGGTGCTGAGTACGCCGGCGAGCTTGTTGCCCATGGCGTTAGCCATGAACCAGACCGCCATCAGCAGGGAGGCGAACTTTACGGGCGCCAGCTGGTTGACCAGCGAAAGACCGATGGGCGACAGACACAGCTCCCCGCAGGTATGGAAGGCATACATCCCCGTTAGCCAGATCATACTGACCCTGATGCCGGGGGCGACGTCTTTTACGCCATAGCTGATCCACAGATAGCCCAGCGCCAAAAAGAAAAGGCCGAAGGCCATCTTGGTGGGCGAGCCAGGCTCCCATTTGCCCAATTTCCGCCAGAGAAAGGCAAAGAAGGGGGCGAAAAGTACGACGAAAAAGGAGTTAAGTGACTGGAATATGGCGGCCGGGACTACGTAATGTCCAATGTGGCGGTCGGTTTGTTCGTCAGCGAAAAAGGTCAGGGAATCACCGGCCTGTTCAAAGGCCGCCCAGAAGAATATGACAAAAAAACAAACGATGAAGATGACACCCACGTGCTGTTTCTGGATGGATGTCAAGGTTTTGTCGGAGAAAATAACGACGGCTACGACGATAGGGGCTACGATCAGCAGGTAGTTCAGGTAGGGAAAGACTTTGTCGTCGGCATACAGCATACCGATACTGAGCAGGATCATCCCCAGCATGACGCCGACGACGGCCACCGGTCCGGTGATCTTGCGTGAAACGCCCTCCGGGGTCAGGCCCAGGACCTTCTTTTCGGGGGTCACCACATACCGGTGGTGGAATATGCGAAGGGTGATCACGCTCAGCAGCATCCCGACACCGGCTACGAGGAAGGCCCAGCGGTAGTTTTCAGGATTCTCGCCGGCGATCAGGCCGCAGATGAACGGCCCGAACATCCCGCCGGTGTTGATGCCCATATAAAAGATGGTGTAGGCGGCGTCCTTCCGCTGGTCGCCCTTCGGATAGAGGTCGCCCACCATGATGGAGATGTTGGGTTTAAAGAAGCCGTTCCCCGCGATCATCAACCCAAGCCCCGAAAAATAGAGCAGAGTGGCCATATGCGGCATGCCGTGGTAGACCGAACCGCAGGCGAACAGGACGATTTCCCCCAGGGCCATGACGATACCGCCGGAAATGATGGACCGCCGGTTACCCCAATACCGGTCCGCCATAAAACCGCCGATCAGCGGCGAAAGGTACACGAGACTCAGGTAGCTGCCATATACATTGGAGGCAAAGACTTTGTCGAAGAGCAGGGCTTTGGTCATGAACAGGACGAGCATCGCGCGCATCCCATAGAAGTTGAATCGTTCCCACATTTCGGTGGCGAAGAGGACATAGAGCCCTTTAGGGTGACCTTTTTCTGATGGCATATCTCGATGGTTGTGGTTGCCGCGGCGGCGCCGATTGGGTTTCGGAGGCTGCGCCAAAGGCGACAATGTACACATTTTTGATATTTCTACCGTGTAAATGCGATCTTCGCGCCCATGAATATCCTTTTATTGGGCTCGGGGGGACGGGAGCATGCGCTGGCCTGGAAACTGGCGCAAAGTCCCCGCTGCAGCCAGTTGTATATAGCCCCCGGGAATGCGGGCACCGCCGGTTGCGGGCGGAACGTGGCCCTGGAGGCCACGGACTTTCCGGGGTTGAAGGCGTTCTGCCTCGAACAAAAGATCGACATGGTGATCGTCGGCCCTGAGGAGCCCCTTGTCAAAGGCATTTACAATTCCTTTTGGGAGGACCCGGCGGTCCGCCACATCCCGGTCATCGGGCCGTCGAAGACGGGCGCCCAGCTGGAAGGCAGCAAGGCTTTCGCAAAAGCGTTTATGCAGCGGCACGGTATTCCCACGGCGGGGTACAGGGAATTTCGCCTGGCGCAGCTGAACGAGGGGTTGGCTTATATCAATGCTCATTCCTTACCCATCGTATTGAAGGCTGATGGGTTGGCGGCGGGAAAAGGCGTCATTATCGCCCAAAGCCACGCAGAAGCCGCCGAGGTCTTTGGGAATATGCTGGTGGATCGATTTTTCGAGGCGGCCGGAGATACCGTCGTCATCGAAGAATTCCTGGAAGGCGTAGAGCTCTCCGTTTTCGTGCTGACCGACGGCCAGAGCTACCGGTTGCTGCCGGAGGCGAAGGACTACAAACGGATAGGGGAACAGGACAAGGGACCCAATACGGGGGGGATGGGGGCGGTCAGCCCGGTACCGTTCGCCGGTCCGGTATTCATGGAAAAGGTCATTAACCGTATCGTGGAGCCCACGATAGAGGGATTGGCCGAAGAGGGGATCGACTACAAAGGCTTTGTCTTTTTCGGACTGATCAATGTCGGGGGCGACCCGTACGTCATCGAATACAACTGTCGCCTGGGCGATCCCGAGACCGAGGTGGTCATGCCCCGGCTGCGGAACGACCTGGTAGACCTGCTCGAAGCCGTCGCTGAAGGGAGGCTGGATGAGATCGACGTGCAAACCGATCCACGTGCGGCGGTGACGACGGTGGCCGTATCCGAGGGTTATCCGGGCGCGTATCCCAAAGGCAGGCCTATCACCGGGCTGCCGAAGGGGCTGGAGGGTGACGTATTGGTCTTCCAGGCAGGAACGACTCCCAGGGAAGGACAAATACTGACCAACGGAGGGCGGGTGCTGGCCGCTACCGCCTACGGGGACACCGTACGGACGGCTGCATCCGCGTCCAGGGCGGCTTTGACGGGAATTCATTTCCAGGGCATGTATTTCCGGAAGGATATTGGCTATGAATTCGAATAATTCATATATTTTTATAGTCTTCTATCACGGCTATGCCCCCCAGTTAGCCCCCGGAAATTAAAAACGGGGTCAAGTTGCGGAAATGGATTATTTACTTGAATTTTGCATGCAAAATTTGTGTAACATCGTAGGCTAAAGCAAGCCCGACGAGGGTTAGTGTTATAAAAATTATTTAGCGAAAAGGAAAGAACCTGAACCAATTACGACAATGGGACTTTTTAACTTTTTTACGCAGGAAATAGCGATTGATCTGGGTACGGCCAATACCCTGATCATACATAATGACGAGGTGGTAGTGAATGAGCCTTCGATTATTGCGTTGGATCGCAATAACCCGAAGAACGTGCTCGCAGTGGGGAAGAAAGCGCTGTTGATGCACGAAAAGACCCATGAAAGCATCCGTACGGTCCGGCCGCTGAAAGACGGCGTCATCGCGGATTTCAATGCCGCGGAGCTGATGATCCGGGAGTTGATCAAGATGATATACCCCAAGCGGCCGCTTTTCCCCCCGAAGTGGAGGATGATGATCTGTATTCCTTCAAGTATTACCGAAGTAGAGAAGCGCGCGGTGCGGGACAGCTCCGAGCAGGCGGGCGCGCAGGAAGTATACCTGATCCACGAACCCATGGCGGCCGCGCTGGGGATCGGCATTGACGTCGAGGAACCCGTCGGCAACATGATCATCGACATCGGAGGGGGCACCACGGGTATCACCGTGATCGCGCTGGCCGGTATCGTGTGCGACCAATCCATCCGTATCGCCGGGGACGAATTCACAGCCGATATTATGGAAGCGCTCCGGCGTTATCACAGCCTGCTGATCGGTGAACGGACCGCGGAGCAGATCAAGATCCAGATCGGCGCCGCCACCAAGGACCTGGACAATCCGCCGGACGATATCCCGGTTAACGGACGCGACCTCGTCACCGGTATCCCGAAGCAGATCATGGTGAGCTACCAGGAGATCGCCGAGGCCCTGGACAAGTCGGTATTCAAGATCGAAGAAGCCATACTGAAGGCCCTCGAAATGACACCCCCGGAATTGGCTGCGGACATCTACCGCCGCGGTTTGTACCTGACCGGTGGCGGGGCGTTGTTGCGCGGGCTGGACAAGCGGCTGGCGGGAAAGATCAAGCTGCCCGTTCACGTGGCGGACGATCCCCTGAAGTCGGTGGTGAGGGGCACGGGCATAGCGCTCAGGAATTATCAGCGCTATCCGTTTGTGATGCGATAGGCGATAAAACTTTAAAATCCATAGACCCTTGCGTAATATTTTCCTGTTCATAAGGCGGTACTTCAACGTTCTGTTATTCCTTATACTGGAAATCGTAAGCCTGTCGATGCTCTTCACCTACAACCGCTTCCACGAGGCCTTTTTCATGGGGATCTCGGGAGACGTGACGGGCAAGTTCTATGCGCAATACACCAAGGTCCACAACTACTTTCACCTTAAGGAAGAGAACGAACGGCTCGCCAGGGAAAACCTGGCCCTGCTCCAGGCCCTTCCCGCGAATTACCAGGCCCGGCTCGATTCCAGCCTGGTGCTGAAGGATTCCATCCCCGTGGACTCCCTGGGTCACCTCCGGAAATTCGTCTGGAGGGGGGCGATGGTCATCAACAACTCGATCGCCCTGGCCGCCAACAACTATATCACCCTGGACAAAGGGTCCAACGACTCCATCCGCAAGGACATGGGGGTGGTAGGACCCGAAGGCGTGGTCGGTACGGTGGTCAATGTGAGCCCCCACGTCTGCGTGGTGATGAGCCTCCTCCACCGGCAAAGCAGGGTTTCCGGCATGCTCCGCCGGACGCGTGATTCGGGCCCCATCGAATGGGAGGGAGGCGACCCCAGTATCCTGATCATGCGCGACATCCCCAAAAGCGTGCGGGTAGCCAAGGGCGACACTGTAGTGACGAGCACTTACTCCGACAAGTTCCCCTCGGGCATACCCATCGGAACGATCATGGACATCACCAGCGATCCCGCCAGCAACTTCTACATCCTCAAGCTACGCTCCGCTACCCATTTCGGCCGCCTTCAGCACGTTTACGTCGTGGAGAACACCCTGCGTCAGGAACAAATGGCACTGGAGGACGCCACCAAAAAGCTGATCAAATGAGTGACCTGCTCAAAAATATCGGGAGGCTTTTCCTCTTTGTGCTAGCCCAGGTGTTTATCCTGAACCAGATCCCCCCATTGCATTCCTTTATCATCCCGTATATCTACTACCTGTTCATCCTCTGGCTGCCGTTTTCGACCAGCCGTTTTGTGCTGATGATCGCCGGTTTTGCGTGCGGCCTTACGCTCGACTATTTTACAAAAACGCCGGGGCTGCACGCGGCCTGCTGTGTGCTGATTGCCTACTTCCGGCCTTTCCTGATCAACATCCTGGTTCCACAGCAAGGCGCCGAAATGAACTTCCGGGAACCCTCGGTAAAGAGCCTCGGGCTCGCCCCTTACCTAACTTATGTGTTGATTATGACCCTCTTGCATCACTTTTTCGTGTTCCTGCTGGAGGCCCTTCAGTTTGGGGGGATCGTCTACTTCATCGGCAAGACCCTGGCCTCTACCGTGGTGAGCATGGTGCTGGTCATTATCCTCGAGTTACTTTTTCCCCGGAAACAAAAGTTTATCACCAATACATAACAGGCTTTCGTATTTTTACAGGAGTTGATTAAAATCCAATCCCCCTTGTAATGTCAGTTTTCAACCAGTCGCGTCAAACGGTAGTACGCTTCATCTTCGCTGCTGTTATTTTCGTCATCGTCGCGCGGCTTTTCACGCTCCAGGTCATTTCCGGGAAATACCAGAAACTGGCGCAGGACAACGCGGTCCTGAGGGAGGTGATATATCCGAACAGGGGGATCATTTTTGACCGGAAGGGCCGGGCCATCCTGGACAACACAATCATGTACGACCTCACGGTGACGCCCGCCCAGGTAAAAGGCGTGGACACCGTGGCGCTTTGCCAGATCCTGGGGATCGACACGGCGGAGTTCCGGGCGCGCATCGTCAACGCCATCATCAAAAACGGGCGCAGCCGCTCGTCGGTCTTCGAATCCCTCCTCAGCCCCGAGAAGTACGCCCGCATCAGCGAAAGCCTTTTTAAGTTCCAGCCTGCTTTCAACCTCCAGGAACGCCCGGTGCGGACTTATCCCTACCACACGGCCGGCGCCCTCCTGGGATACGTGGCGGAGGTGGATTCGGCGTTTATCCGCCGGCACGCCGACCAGGGATATCAACCGGGGGACTATGCCGGCCGCAACGGTTTGGAGAGCGCTTATGAACGGGAGCTGATGGGTCAGCGGGGGATCCGTTTCCTGGTCAAGGACAACCTGAACCGGCCGCAGGGCCCCTACGCGGGCGGGACGTTCGATACCCCGGCTATCGCGGGCAAGAACCTGTACACCACCATCGACGTCGACCTCCAGCAGTTCGGTGAAAAACTTATGACCAACAAAGTCGGGAGCATCGTGGCTATCGACCCCAATACCGGCGGCGTCCTGGCGCTCGTCAGCAGTCCGACCTTCGACCCCAATGACCTGACCGGCCCGGACCGGAACAAGCATATCCATGAAATGTACCAGGACCCGGCGCTGCCCATGTACAACCGCGCCACCCTGGCGACCTATCCCCCCGGGTCCACCTTCAAGCCCCTGGACGCCCTGGTGGCCCTGGACATCAATGTCATCACCCCGGCCTTCGGGGTAGACTGCCACGGCTGGTTTTATGACTGCGGCACCCCTCGGAAATGCCTGGAAAAAGATCCCGGTCACGGCCGCAACCTGACCCTGGCCATTACGCATTCCTGCAATACCTTCTTCTTCACGGTTTTCCGGAAGATCGTCGACCAGCACGGAAACGTAGAGGACGGATTGATGAATTGGAAGGGGTATATGAACTCCTTCGGCCTCGGTCACCGGCTGGGGATCGACCTTCCGAGCGAGAGCTCCGGTTATATACCCGATACGAGCCATTTCAATAAGGTATTCGGCCGCAGGCGATGGAACTCCTGTACCACGGTTTCCCTGGGGATCGGCCAGGGGGAAACGACCGAGACGCCGCTGCAGATCGCCAACAGCATGTGCCTGATCGGCAACAAGGGATACTATTATACGCCCCATGTTGTAGACAGCGTATCCGACGGGGACACCGCGCTCGACAAATACCACGTACGCCACGTGACCACGCATATCCCAGACGATATCTTCGAAAAGGTAAAAGACGGGATGCAGGGCGTCGTGGAGGAAGGTACCGGCCAGCAGGCGCAGGTACCGGGGATCATCGTTTGTGGCAAGACCGGGACGGCCCAAAACTCTTATAAAGGCGTCCAGCAGAAGGACCACGCGTTATTTGCGGCTTTTGCCCCGAAGGACAACCCCCGGATAGCCATCGTCGTCATTTGCGAGAACTCCGGTATGGGGGGGAATTCCGCGGCGCCCATCGCCGGTCTCATGATCGAAAAATACCTCAAGGACTCTATCGCCGACAACCGGAAAGCGATGCTGGACCGGCTGATCAATACCAACCTGATCCCGCCGCGCATCTATGAGGCGCGCGATTCCATCGCCAAAATCCAGGCGCTGAAGGATGCCCAAAGAAAGAGCGACCTGGAGGACGAGGCGCTTCCGGAGGAAGGGGTTACGCCCCAGCCCGACACGACGCGCCGGCCGCATACGGCTCCCCCGGTTGCTCCCCCGGTAAAGCATGACAGCGCCCACAAGCCCCTGCCGCACGACACCGCCCTCCTTACCGACGACAAGAAGTCTAAACCCCGTACCGCCCGATGAATACCACCGCTAAAAACCCGACCATTGCCAAAGGGGTGGACAGCCTCACCATCTGGCTCTTTTTCCTGATCGCCCTCATCGGCGTCCTTTGCATCTTCGCCGTCGAATACCGGGAGGGGGACAATATCGTCCAAAACCTCCTGGCGCTGAAAAAGGAGTACTCCAAGCAGTTGTTTTATCTGGGGATATACAGCATCCTGGGGGTTATCATCCTGCTCACCGACTCCAAGATATTCACCACGATGGCCAACCTGCTCTACGCCTTGGGCATCGTACTCCTGCTGGCTACCTTTATCCCGGGCGTGGGGAAGGCGGTGAACGGTTCCCACTCCTGGATCGCCCTGGGCGGCGGCTTTAACCTCCAACCCGCCGAATTCTGTAAAATATTTACCCTCCTGGCCCTTGCCAAATACATCTCCCGTACCGAAACGCATTTCGATCAGTTCAGATCGCAGGTCATCGCGGGGGGGATCGCCGTCCTGCCCGCCCTGATCACCATCATGCAGAACGAGACCGGGCTGGCGCTCGTATACTTTTCGCTCTTCATCCCCATGTACCGGGAAGGGCTGCCACCCTCGATCCTGATCGTCGGTTTCGCCCTGGGGGTCCTGGCCGTCATGACGCTGGTCCTGGAAAAATACGTGCTCCTGGCGGTGCTGACCTGTGTCGCCCTGCTGGCCATCATCCTGCTCAGGCGGCAGTTCAAACGCAACCGCCGGCTGCTGTCGGTCATCATCGGCGGCTGGCTCCTGGCGTCGGTCGTGTCCGTCTTTGTAGTTCCCTACGTTTTCGATAATATCCTCCAGGAATACCAGGCCAGGCGGATTTACAGCCTCGTGGGTAAGGACTATCAACGCCACCGGGGCGCTCACGCGGCCGCACCTACCGAGGAAGAAAGCCGTTTGCGTCACCAGAAGGCCTCCCAAAGCACCGACTATAACGTCAAACAATCCAAGATAGCCATCGGTTCAGGCGGTCTCATCGGCAAGGGTTATCTCAAAGGGACCCAAACCCGTTACGACTTCGTCCCGGAGCAAAGCACCGACTTCATATTCTGCACCATCGGCGAGGACTTCGGGTTCGTAGGTTGCGTGGTGCTGCTGGGCCTATACCTATTGCTCCTCTGGCACATCGTCACCATCGCCGAGCGCCAGCGCAGTGTCTTCTCCCGTGTATACGCCTACGGTGTGGCGTCGATCATCTTTTTTCACATGGCCGTCAACGTGTGTATGACGATCGGGCTGGCGCCCGTGATAGGGATTCCCCTCCCCCTGATGAGCTACGGGGGGTCCTCCCTATTGACGTTTACAATCCTGATCTTCATCATGATCCGCCTCGACGCCGACCGGCACATCATCCTCCGTTAACTCTCTGCATGGCCGTCTCGTCCCGATGTGCGCGCGCAAAGGGCATTGCCTTCGCATCGGCTGTAGGCCTGCCGGCCGGGGAGTAGGGGTGTGGTGCCTCTTTTTTCCCTGTTTTGCTGTGAATCACAGCAAAACAGGGAAA
>NZ_DATJIY010000057.1:0-11644 GCF_035492835.1 Dinghuibacter sp. | reverse complement strand
GATCCACATGGGGATGTGGGCGATCGACGCGGCGCGGGTGGTATCGCCGCCGCCGCATACGGGTACCGCCGCGGCGAATATGCGGGGATAGCGTTCGAGGGCGTCGTAGGTGCCAAAACCTCCCATGGACAAGCCTGTTATGTAGATGCGATCCGTATCAACGGGCATCGTCGTTTCCAGCTGACGGATAAGCCCCATGAGCAATCGCATCGTTTTGCCGGGCTCGGGGTTAAGGGTCATTCCCTTGCCGTCCTTGGTGGGCGTCACGTTGCTCCAGGTCTGGTGTTCGGGGCACTGGGGCGCGATGACGATCGCCGGGTGCGCCAGCATATTCTGGTCTGTTGCGAAGTTCATCACCCCCCACTTCAGTTGCGCGTCGTTGTCGCTCCCGCGTTCCCCCGAACCATGCAGGAAGATCACCAGCGGATACTTCCGGAGCTTGTTGGCATCGGGGAACAGCAGGCGATAGTTGAGGGTGTCGCCGTTTTCGGCGTATTTGTTATAGCTGAACCGGGAGGGTTGGGCTTGCGCAAGACTGGTGGCGCAAAAGCATACAAGGAGGAGCAGGCAGGCTTTCGTCTTCATGTGAGGTAAGATACTAAAATATCCCGGACCCGGGCTCGTCACGGCCTGAGGAACCCCATCGCAAAAGCGGTCCCCCCGCCCAGCAGAATTCCGCCGGCTACATCCGAGGGATAGTGAACGCCGAGGTACATCCGTGAGTACGCGGTCCCGCCGGCCCACAACAACGCCGGGGCGATGACATACCAGCGGGGGTACGCCCGGGAAAGGGCTATGGCGCTGCTAAAGGCGGCCGAGCTGTGCCCGGAGGGGAAGGAATATTGCCCGGGCCGGTAGACGGGCGTAAAATCGATATGGGTAAGAAAAGGGCGCGGGCGTTTGACGAGCTGCTTGATCGCGTAGTTGAGGAGAGCGGTGACGGCGGTGCTGCTGGCGATGTACAAGGCATTTTGCCGCATCGGCTCATCGTGGCGTATGATACCGGCCACCAACAGACCGGCGGGGATGGCTACGTTCACATAATTGTTGGCGTTGGACAGCGCCCGCCAAAAGGCGGTCTGTCCCGGGGTACGTTGTTCCGCCAGGATCTCCAGCACGCGGATGTCCGCGGTCTGGCCGCCGGACGGATGGAACGGGTCCACCTGGCCCGTGCCCGTCTGGGCAGACACCGGCAGCGCGTGGAGGGCGGCGGTCAAGAAGAGCCAGTGGTGAATTCTCATTCGGTTGGGTTTAAAGAATGCTGATCCTTAGCGCCTTCAGCCCCGAAACGCCTTGCAGGGTCTCCAGGTCGAGCTGTTCGAGGTCGCCGGCCAGTACGCCCTCTTTCTGCAACGCCTCGATATGGCCGAAATAGGATTCGGCGTCCTGTTTCCAATAATATACGATCACGATTTTGTCGGGCTGGGTGAGGCGTTCGCCGGAGTCCTTGATACGGATCTTGTCGATACGTTTCTTGATGACCTGGTACCGGATATTGTACGCGCCTTCTACATCGAACCGTTTTTCGTCGTTGCGGAAACTGATGTCTATCGTCCGGCCGTTGATAAAGATAAGCTGCGTGGTGTACAGCGGCCGCTCCATCCGGGGCAGGAGCGCCCTGGTGAGCCGCTGTATGGCGGCCATCGCCCGGAGCTGCCAGACCATCGCCTGGTCGAGGAACCGGGGTTCGAAGGGCCTGGCCGGTACAATGGCCTGGCCCATATACAGGTCGAATTCGACGCCGTCCGTCCTGAATTTTTCGAAGTAACAGGGATAGATCCGTTGCAGCTCTTCATTCATCTGGTCCAGGTATTGCCCGATCGAGCGGTTGACCAGCTGCATGGAGGCTTCCAGGGCGCGTCTGTTCCTATACCCGTCGCCGTTGTCTTCTTCCATGGCGTGCAGGTAGCCGTCGATGAGGGCGTAGGGCACGGACGCGGCCCCGCTTCCTGCCGGGTCGGCCAGGGTAGCGGCCAGCAGCGACTGCTGTACAGCCCGGAGGGCAGGATAGGCCTCCCGTTGGAGGAAATGACCGATCTCATGCTCGTCGCTTTCCGAGAACTCGGGTCCGAGCTTTCCCAGGAGCCGTTGCGTCTCGCGTTTCATAAAAGCCAGTGAATCATCCGTCAATCCTTTTAGTACCTCCGACAAACGCCCGAGGCAGAATTTCAGGTCGTCCTGGAGCGCCTGGTTGCGTTCGACGGTGGAATTGCGGATATCGATCGCGCCGTACAACGGATAAACGTCCCGGAAACGGATGGTTTCTGCTACGGCCTGCCCCTGCCGGTGAAGCCTGGCCTGGAGGTAATTCAAGGCGGCTTCCTTGAATTTCCATTGAACGGCGGGTTGGACCGCGGTATACAATTCATTGACGGTAAGGCTGATCTTGGTATCGAGTTCGTCGACGCCGGCCCTCATCAGCTGGGCGATATAAGGTAGCGCGTTGTCCAGCCGGCTTAGCCGGGTTTCCAGGTCCAGGCCTTTTTCGCGCGTATACACCTCCAGGAAACCGGTGACCTCCTGGTTGTACAGGATGGGCAATAAGGCAAAAGCCCGGATACCGGCCGTCCGCATCAACCCGGCCAGCGGGACGGCGGCATCCGCCGGTGCGTCCTCCGTTTCGCTGAAGTAGATCGGCTTCGGGTTTTTGATGAACTGCCGGACATTTTCCGTCAGCAGTCCCTGGGGCATGGCCTCCCGCTTGACGGCGTCCAGCAATACGCTGCCCATGTCCTTGCCCCAATCCATGACCGGGCGGTCGTTGAGGAGGTACAGCGGGATGATCCCGAAGTGTATTTCCCGGCTGCCCATCAACGTCTGCAGGGATAACACGAGCTCGCTCCGGATGTCTTCGGGTACGTCCCTGACGGAACGGGAACCGATACGGATCAGGAGGTTCCGTATGAGGTGGATGACGTATTGCGCCGTTACGTCCGTAAGGGTGATGACGGAGAACCCCGACAGGTGGAACCCATCCAATGGCAACAGTTTTTCCAGGAATCCCGACGCCTTACCGCCGCAAAGCTTTGCGTCGAGCAGGTCGGCGGGGAGGTCCGGTAGCGGCCGGATGGGCCGGATATCGATAAAGCGGGGGTCTACATTGAACCGGAAGTATTTGAACAAGCCGTCCTCGGGATCGATGAACGAATGGGTCATCTCTTCGATCCCCGACGCGTATTCATACTGAAAGAACCGTTTCAGGATGACGGCATACAGGTACTGGACCGGCGTATGCTTCCGGTTTACCCGGTATGCCTGCTGCCCATCGCCACCCAGGTGGAGGACCTTTTCCAGGAGGCCATACAACGCTTCGGTTCCATAGACGATCTGCGGCTGAAAGGGCATCGAGAGCCCCCAGATCATCCGGTTTTCATCCATGGTTATATCTGTAAGGCTCATATAGACCGTTTCCAGGAGCCCTACGTAGGCGTCCAGTTGCGCGGGCTCCAGGTCGTCGTCCGCCCCGGGGTATTGCCGGTATTGTTGGACCAGGTAGCGGCCGGCCGCGGCCTTGGTGCCGCCGCCCGACGCCTGTTCTTCCAGGAAACGCCGGAAGGCCCGGAACGAAAAGCTCCGTCCCGGCTGATTTTCCGCCGGCGCTACCGGGTCGATATTTACAGATACTACGTTTTGTCGCATATATGGTTCTAAAGGGTCAAAAACGAAAGCCCATGGTTACATAAGGATACCACCCTTCATCCGAATGCCCCATGACAAATTGTAACAGCAGCAATTGGGCAGGCGCGAAATAGATACCGCCGCCCACGCCCTGGTGCCAGGTATCGCCGTCATCCCCGTCGGCCCATACCCGGCCAATATCATAAAATCCGGTCAACCCCAGTTCACCCGGCAGGATATAGCTGGCCAGGCGGGCAATCCGTATATGGGCCTCCAGGTTGTTATACAGGACATCCGACCCCGCGAACCGGTATTGACGGTACCCCCAGAGATTCTCCTGGCCACCCAGGAAAAGGGACTGGTAGAACGCTGCCCTGCCCCCGGTCAGGCCGCCGCCCACCCTATCCGCCAGCACGACGACGGCGTCGGGGTCCACGTGCTGATAAAATGTTATCTCCGGGATGAACTGTACAAAGGACTTCGAATAGGCATTCAGCCCCTCGTACGCCTGCAGCCGCGCGTTGACGTGTATACCCGCCGTGGGGAGTAGCGGCCGGTTGCGGGTATCGTAGTCAAAACGGAGCGACAAACCCGCGAAGTCCTTGTCGTCGGTTACCGTCAGGCTATCGTAGGAATGCAGCAAACCGGGTTGTGTCACGATACGACCCCGGTTATCCGAAGAGTCCATATGGTAGTACTGAACGGAAGGGCCGATATACAGCGACATCCGCTTACCCCAGCGCCAGCGGAGCGACGGATCTACCTGGAAAATGTTAAACCGGCTGCGGTAAAACCGCTTGTAGTCACCCGTCTTGTCAAACGGCGTATTGTTGCCCAGGCCAAAGAAGTTCTGCGTATTGTCCGGGGCAAGGGCTTTTGCATCCAATACCAGGTCGGCCTTGCCGATCGTCTCCAGCCACTCGCTGTGAAACCGGAAGGCAAAAGCCTTCGTCGAAAACGAATGTTTGAAGGAAAGCTCCTGCATACTGGCGTACGGTTTCCTGCGAAACCCCTGGTTCACGAATTTGACGCCGGCGCCCAACAACAATCCGTCGTCCAGGTTATACCCGCCCGTGATCGAAGGGATGACTTTGTCGTATGGATTGGTCGGCACGTATTCCTTGTTGAGGGTATCGGCGGAGAGGTGTTTCCTTAACACGGACAAATCCCCGGCAAACCGCACCTGGCCGGGTGGGAAATAAGCCTTGACCGGTCCGGCGGAGCTGTCCAGGTAGACGACCTTGTTGCCCTTGCCGCCCGTCAGCCGGAGCCGTATGGACGTTTCGTTGTCGATACGGACGCTGTCATCCCCGCCCGCCGTAAAGACGCGGATTTCCCTCGTCACCGAAGGGTCGAAGACCCGTTCATAGAACTGCTGTTTCAACTCCCCTTTCTTGCCGATCTTGTAGATGCGTACGAGGAGACGTTGGTCAGTCGCGTCGGTGATGGAAACGAACTCGTCCTTGTTGCTGAGGGGCAGGTCCACCACCCGGTTCAAAAAGCGGTAGTAGGCCGCCATGGCGGCGGGGAGGTTCTGCCGCCTTTCCTTGAGCAGCGCCAGTAACCGGTCGTGATCGATTTTGTAGGACGACAACGGCAGGTCCCTGATGGCGGCCCCCAGGACGGAATCCGTCATGACCGCGGTGAACGCGTAGGTTACCGCCATCCACCGGTCATAATCGAAACCGCTCAGCAGCCGTTTGTTCATGGCGTTGCTCTCGGTAAAAAATGCGTCGATTTTTTTGATCCGGCCGTTGAAATCATGCAGGAACGGCACGATCCAGGGCGCCGTGGCGATGTGGGGAATCACCCCGTCGATCATGTGGAATGCCTGGTCCCTGTCCCTGGGCACGGCCTGGTAGCGGACGCCCTTGCCCGAGGGCTCGGGCGTCCATCGCCACTGGTCCTCGTGCCGGTCCCAGTCCCCGATCAAGAGGTCCAGCAGACGTGCCCGCAGGAACAATACGGTGTCCACCGTATTGTCGTTGTCCCTATCGAGCTCCTTGTACAATTTGAAGGAATTGTCCGATGGCCCCGTCGGCTCTCTTTCTTCGAGCAGGCAAACGGTTCGGGCGAACGACGGCGCGTATTCACCCAACGCGGTGTCCGGCGCGACCCAGCCGATGATGGGATGGGCATGCGGGACACCCGCCGCCTCCGCCAGGACGGGCACCGAAAGGGCGGAATAGGGATGTTGCGCGCTCATCGCGTCGGTTACGACGTCCTTGGCAAAAGTCTGGCGCAAGGTCTCGGGTAAAAGTATTTCCGGGTACTTATTGACGCTCCGCAAAACCCATTCCTTACCAGTTTTATCCCGCAACCGCAGCGAATGGGTCTGGTGTCCCCCGCCCGGTTGCAAAACGATGAGTCCGCCATGGATCTCCGATAGCCGGATGACGGGCAGGTTTGTGGGGGCGGACCATTCCTTCCGGTAGTTCTCTCCCAACAGCCACCGGTGGAAGTGGCCGACTTTGTCGAAGGAGGCGTTGGCCTGGATGAGGAGGCTGTCCTGCGCTTTTAACAGCAGCGTTTGTGTGAGTAGTATGACGGTTAGCGCGTACCTCATGTCGATGCGTTTTGCTCCAGGAACCGATATACGTTGGCCTGGGAATCCGGTGCCCATTGCATATCCATCAGTTCGACCACCTGCCGTTTCAATTTTGGATCGTACAAGGGAAAACAAACTTCGATCCTGCGGTGGATGTTGCGTTCCATCCAGTCGGAAGAGCCCAGGAATATTTCTTCTTCGCCGTTGTTATGGAAAATAAAGACCCGGCCGTGTTCCAGGTAGCGGTCGACGATCCTCCGGACGCGGATCCGTTCGCTCTGTCCCGGGACGCCCGGGACGAGGCAGCAAATGCCGCGGATGACCAGGTCGATGTCTACACCTGCTTTTGACGCCTCGTATAGTTTGTCGATGAGCACCCGCTCTTCCAGGTTGTTCAGCTTGATGCGGATACGGGCCGGCCGACCTTCCCGGGCGTGGCCGATCTCCCGGTCGATAAGCCCGGTAAACCGGGACAAGAGGTTGAACTGCGACACGAGCAGGTGGTCAAAACGGATCAGGTCGGGCCGTTCGGGCTTTTGGCGTCTGGGCAGGAAGATAAACAACAGCTCCAGCTCCCGGAGTAATTCCGGCCGTGCGGTCAGCAGTACGTGATCGGTATAGAAACGGGCGGTGCTTTCGTTGAAGTTACCCGTGGATAACAACCCGAAATACTGCAAGCGTCCTTCCCTGCTGCCTTCTCCTCGCCCTTCCCTGCGGCGTTTGACAAGGGCGACCTTGGCGTGGACCTTGAGACCGGGTATGCTGTAGACGATCTTTACGCCCGCCTCCTTCATCCGCTTGGCCCAGCGGATGTTGTTTTCCTCGTCAAAGCGGGCCTTCAGCTCCACAAAAACGGTGACCAACTTCCCATTGGCGGCGGCGCTTATCAACGCGTGTACGATCACCGACTGGCTGGCGACCCGGTATAAGGTGACGTATATCTCTTCCACTCCCGGGTCCGTGGCTGCCTCATTAAAAAACCGGAGTACCGCGTCGTAACGCTGGTAGGGCGGGTGGACCAACCGGTCGCCCCGGCCGATGGCGTCAAAAAGGGAATCCGGCCCGGACGCGAACCCCTGTTGCAGCGGAGGCCAGGGTACATACTGTAGCGCCTTGTCAGCGACCGGTAGACCCGCGAGGTCCTTCAGGTTATGATAGTTACCCCCCTCCACGAGGTTGGCGTGTAAAAGGTTGAACCGGTGGATGAGCCGTTGCAGGAAGCCAAAGGGCAATCCGGCGGGATAGAGGAACCGCGTGGCCAGCCCGAGGTCGCGTCTTTGGAGTTGTTTTTCTATCTCTTCGGCAAGGTCGCCCTGGTACTCGTCCCGGAGGTCCAGCTCCGCATCCCTCGTGGTCTTGATGGACCAGGCCCCGACAATGCCATCGCCCGGGAACAGGAAGGACAGGTGAGCCTTGACCAGGTCGTCGATAAAAAGGATGTATCGGGTGCCGCCCGCCTCCACAGTGTAGAAGCGGGGGATGTCGTCCGAGGGGATGTTGACGACGGCGATCTTGCTGTCGTTCTTCAGGAAGACGGCCACGTACAATTTGTTGTTCTCGGGGAAGAAGTCCTCGTCCACTTTGACGATCCGGAGGAATGCCGCTATCGTGGAAAAAAAATACGCGGTGACCTTTTCACGGACGACCTCCGGTAACTCCTTGTTGTAGATCAGCCCGATGCCGTCCGCCTCCAGACCCGGGACCAGCTGCCCGGCCAGGATACCGCCAAATTGTTCGAGTTGTCGCCTGATGGCGTCTTCCGCCGCCGCGTATGTCTCCGTCGCCCCGAGGGCCATCAGCACCGGCATGCGCACGCGGTAGAATTCGTCCAGGTTAGAGGAATAGATGGAGAGGAAACGGACCCGTTCCATCAGGGGCACCCCCGCATCCGCTGCTTGCTGTAATACCCTTCCGTTGAAGGAGATCCAGCTAAGGTCCCTGTCCATGTAGGTTGTATTCTCCATAGTGTCGTGCCCTTAAAAAAAGATCGCCGCTACTGCAAACGCAAGCACCGACGCGATCAGCCCGTACATAAAAACGTTGTAGGAAATGCGCAGCTGCCGGTACTTCCGGCCCAGCGCGATCCCCTGGAAATAGACGTCCTTGATGAGGTTGCTATAGAGGATATCGGCGTCGTCCATCAGCTTTACCATCCCCGCCGTATAGTCCTCCAGGCTCATCCGGTAAAAGTTGCCAAAAAACAACAGGTTCACCTTCTTCTCATCCACGTCCTCCGGCCGGAAAGTACCCGGTGGGATATGGGGCCGCGTGGCCAGTACCGAATAGATGATGGTCACCACGTTCACGGACAGCAGCAGCACCACGGGCACCGCCAGGGAAATGTGCTCGTCGATCTTGCGCAGCAGGACGCTGAGCAGGACCGATATGATAATGGAATTCACCTGGATCATGATGTGCGCCTTGCTATCGGCCTGGCTGCTGAGGCGCTGGTTGTTGGAGGAGGTGATGCGAAAGACGGTCTCGACGCCGCGCTCGGAGCGCTTCTTCTTCTTTTTCTTTTCCCCGGGACCTGTGGCATTTCTCTCATCCGCCCCCACACGCTCGACCACCACGGGCCCTGCGTTTTCGGCCGCCTTCTTCCGCTGCTTCTCCAGGTTCGCCCGCAAGCCCTCCTCCAGGAGCAACCGGCAATAGTCGGTATGGTAATGCTGGTTCTCCAGCAGCGCCATCGTCCCCTTGCGCCAGTCCTCTTTCGATATTTCCTTCCCCGCCAGGAGCTCCGCCTCTTTGTGCATGATCTTATTGCGCTCGCCGAAGTCATCCGTACCCAGGTGGAAGAGGTCGGCGTCGCAGACAATCTCCTCCAGGAGGTTGTGCGGCGACTGGGGAAGCCGGGTAGCCAGGATGCAGCCCTGTATCGAGGCAATCGTCTCCGCCGGAACTTCTTTCTCTTTCAGGAAAACTTCCGCCAAATCCGCCCCCCGCTGCTCGTGTCCCGCCGGCGGCCCTACATAATACCCCGTATCATGGAACCACGCCGCCGCCAGCACGATGAAAAAATCCGCGTCGTTCAACTGATAGTGATCCGCGATGCGGGTAGCCGCCTGGACAACCGCTTCGGTATGAACGGGGTTATGATACGGTAGCCGGACCTCCTTCGGGTTGTTGCCAAGGTTGGTGACATAGGTTTTTATCTCTTGTATAAGAGTCTGATAGTTCATTTCCCGGCATTTGAATAGTCAATATACAAATTCTGTATAGATTCTGGAGACGAGGGGCTTTACAAACCGGGGTTTTTATAAGACGCTTTTCGGCAGTACCTTATGGTCACGGGCGGCCCATTTAATGCTCACCGGCGCCAATACTGGGAATTGGGGTTCATCGATTCCCCAAATCCTTCATAGCCATCTTCGATGTCGATAAAATTTATTTCTTCGTCAAGAACGAACAAGCCCTGCTTGTACGCCTCGGTATATGTACGAAGCATGGTTCCTATAGAATCAAAGATCGAAATGGGCCGTTCGATATAAAACTCTGGCACAGAGTATAAGTGAATTTTACCATAATCCTTTCCTGGTTCGTTATTGAATAAAAGGGCTTGTCCTTCGTCATCCATTCCAATCGGTATAAAATCTCCACTCCACTTATGTTTTCTTTCTCTAATCTCAATTATATATTCCATACTAAGAAAAGATCCATAGTCATGCAACTCACATCTTTCACTATCCTTCCTTGGGTCATTACCATTTTTCCACAGGAATAACTGCCGGAATTCGTCATTTTTCACCCTCCATGCATACATAGTCGATTCCACTTTATCGGCCGGCAGAGGCATTTCCAACCTGTCATAGTTGGTCCTATTGTACTTGCGCAGGACGCTGTCGAATTCACCCAAAATATTAGAAATATCGTTCATCAAATCGGCATATTTTAAATAGTATACATCAAGATACGATGATTCCCTTTTCGGGCTGATTTAGAGGAACACTGTGCCTTGCGACGGGTTTGGCCCGTTAGGAAAGGCCGCTGGGGTTTACATTAGCCTGATTTTACAAGACGATTAAATTGTAAAAAGATGCTACACGCCGAATTGATCGGACTTACTATTTCAATTTTGAAAAGGCGGAAAAATAACTTTGCCTATCAAATTCAATCGGCTCGATATGAGCATATAATTCCGTTACGCCATCTCCCGCCTCCGATCCGAAATCACTCCAGATAATTTTGGCCCCGCGGTCCAAAATGATCGCTGTTATCGCACCACAGCCAATGTCACCGCATTCGGGACATACATAAATCATTACCCGCCCGGTCTCCAACCTGGATTTTTCCTTACCTCTGAACACATTCAAAATCTGTTTATTGTTCCTGTCGAGGTCAATCGATGTCACGAGATCGGAATCTTCTATTCCAAGAATGCTTTTTAGCGATCGTCCGGAAACATAAAATTCTAAGAATTCCCGCTCTTTTCGGTGGGCGTCTCCCTTTCTTACGGCGTGCTTGAGATGCAAAGTTTGCATATTGCTCAAATCTACTGCAATACGTGAGTAGTGCCCCCTTATAAAACAGAAAACCCACAAGATCAATGTCTTATGGACTTTTGCTCCCCCTTCAGGAAAAGACTACAACGATCCCGCCGTCGACCAGGAGGATACCAAACACGCGCTGAAGCTGAGGATCAACTACCATCGCGACCGCAAGTATTTCGGAACGGATTTCCGCTTTACGGTAAAGGAATGGGAGCAGATCAACCAGGTAAAGCCCCCCAGGCGCTTCCAGGAGGATAAGGACCAAACGGATAAGGTGCTCAATAGGGCGAAGGAAATCCTGTCGGAAATGGGTGCGGATGGACTCGATTTCACCTTCCCTAGATTCAAAAGCCTGTGGTTTAAGGTGCGTCCAAAGGGTACGGAGTTCAACAACCTCTTCCGGGAATACCACGATGCTATAAGGGATGAGCAGCCGAAGACAGCCTCCCAATACTGCTTGGCCATTTCGAGCATGCACAAGTTTCATAACCGGTTTAATGAAAAGGGGGAGACGGTCAGACTCCGGTACGCGGACGTGACCGTCGATTTCCTGAAGGACTACGAGCGCTGGATGCTCGCCGGTGCCGATGACAAGGGGCCGGAGAAACGCCCCCGAAGCAAGACAACGATCGGCATGTATTGCCGGTGCGCCAAGGCGATCTTCAATCAGGCGCTTGTCTGTGGGCTTATTGAGAAGGATGTTTACCCGTTCGGAAAGGGCAAGTATGTCATCCCAACTGGCAAGAACGTCAAGAAAGCGCTATCCGCAGAAGAAATTGGTAAGTTGGCGACCTATTCCAGCGAGGTTGAGGCGGTACAGCGGGCTCGGGATATGTTCATGCTTAGTTTTTACTGCAACGGCGCAAACTTCAAAGACCTTTGTAAGCTACGGTGTCGGCTTCCCCTAAAAGCCGCTAGTTCGTAATTGGAGTTTTCAATTGATTTTTATGGGTCAATTCAAGTTCAAAATATTCGGCCGGGGTAAGGT
>NZ_DATJIY010000056.1:0-32782 GCF_035492835.1 Dinghuibacter sp. | reverse complement strand
TGACCGACTCGGGTTTCGTGAAGAAGTATTCCGGGGTGTCGTCGTTGTTGCTGTCGGATTCGCTGCAACGCTTGCGGATCGCCCGCTGGAACCGGTATTGGAGCCCGGCCCGGAAAGACTCGCTTCTTACCGCCTTGCGGGCCGCGGGCATCGCGGCCGGGTTCAAGCCTGAAGCGCTCATGGCTTACCGTTCGACGCTCGACGCTCCATACACACCCGTGGACCGCGAGACGTTCGCGCAAGTCCGCAAATCCTATCTGGACGACTACATCACCGAAACCCCGGACAAGGCCACCGTCGTAACACTGGTAAAGGTGACGCCGGAAGGGCGGCAAAAGGTATACGACGCCTTCGCCACTTCGCCCAACGTGACGGTGCTCGACCGCCAATACCTAACGGGCAAATTCATCGACCTTATCAACAACGACTTCGGGAGCATCGCCTGGATGAGCTCCATCCTGGTGTTCGCGGTGCTCCTGCTGACATACGGGCGTATCGAGCTGACGCTGATGTCATTCATCCCGATGGTCATCACCTTCCTTTGGATCCTCGGGATCATGGCGCTCCTGAAGATCGACTTCAACATCATCAACATCATCATCTCCGCGTTTATCTTCGGGATGGGCGACGACTACAGCCTGTTTATCATGGACGGCCTCCTCCAGGAATACAAAACGGGTAAAAAAAACCTCGACTCCTACAAGTCTTCCATATTCCTATCGGCCATCACCACGATGGCGGGGCTCGGCGTCCTCGTTTTCGCCGGTCACCCGGCGCTCCGTTCCATCGCCATCATTTCGATCGTGGGCATCCTTTGCGTCGTGGTGCTATCCCAAATCCTGATTCCGTTCCTGTTCAAAACGCTGATCACCGACCGCGTCGCCAAGGGGCGTTTCCCGTGGACGCTCTCGGGTTTCCTGAAGACGCTCGTGTCGTATACGTACTTCGCGGCGGGAAGCCTGTTGCTGACGCTGATCGGGTTCCTGCTCGTGCGGTTGCGTCCTTTCGGCCGGCGCCGCAGCAAGTATGCGTTTCACGTGGTCAAGTCTTTATTTATACGTTCATTGATCTACGTGATGGCAAACGTCCGCAAAAGGATCGTCAACCCGCAGGACTTCAGCAAGCCTTCCCTGCTGATCGTCAACCACCAATCCTTCCTGGACAGCCTGCTGATCCAGATGCAATACCCCAAGTTCCTGTTGCTGACCAACAGCTGGGTCTGGAACTCCCCCATCATGGGCGGGATCGTCCGCCTGGCCGACTACTACCCCATCATGCACGGCGCGAGCGGCAGCGTCGATAAGCTACGGCAGCGCGTAGCCGAGGGCTACTCGATCGTCGTCTTCCCCGAAGGCTCGCGCTCCCGCGACGGCGCCATCCGCCGCTTCCACAAAGGCGCGTTCTACCTGGCGCAGGAGCTACAGCTCGATATCCTACCGGTGATGCTACACGGGTCGGGCTACACCATCACCAAGGGGGACTTCCTTCTAAAGGACGGGCGCATCGCGATAAAGTTCCTGCCGCGCATCGCGCCCGCCGGGGCGCCCGCCCCGCAGGACGCCCCGGCCGCCGCGCCCTACGCCGGGCAAACCAAGTCGGTCAACCGCTATTTCCGGGAAGCGTTCGCCGAATTCTCGCGCCAGGAGGAGCAACCGGCCTACTATCGCGAATTGCTGACGTACAACTACATCTATAAGGGCCCCGTGCTGGAGTGGTACATGCGCGTCAAGACCTCGATGGAGGGCAACTACCAATTATTCCACGAGCTGCTGCCGCTGAGTGGCGAGATACTCGACATCGGGTGCGGGTATGGGTTTATGAGCTATATGCTTTCCTTTAGCGCACCGGGACGTCGCATCACTGCGTTCGACTACGACGAGGACAAGGTCGATGTCGCGGCGCACAGCTTTTCGGCGGACGGGTCGGTGCCCGCGGGACCGACGCGCACCCCGATCCGGTGGATGCAGGCGGACGCCACGACCTTCGGGTTCGACCGCGTCTATGACGGGATCGTGCTGGCGGATATGCTCCACTACCTCCAACCCGACGACCGTCAGGCGCTCGTGCGGCGGTGTATAGCGCATCTATCCCAGACCGGTGTGCTGGTCATCCGCGACGGCGACAAAGACCTAAAACAGCGTCACCAGGGTACACGCTACACCGAATGGTTCAGCACACGCTTCTATGGGTTCAACAAAACGACCGACGCCGGCCTGTCGTTCTTCTCCTTCCAGGAAATCCGCGACATCGCCGCGGAGCTGAATATGGAGTGCCAGCCCATCGATAATACGAAGTTCACCTCAAACGTCGTGTATGTCATCCGGCATCGAAAATAGCGGGCTCGACCCCGGCGCGTCCGGCGGGGCGAGGCACGGCGGTGCGGCTCGTGGCGGCGCCTTTGACGTCCTCGTCATCGGCAGCGGCATCGGCGGCCTCGTTTGTGCCGGCGTCCTGGCGCGTGAGGGCCTTCGGGTGTGCGTGCTCGAAAAGAACCCGCAGATCGGCGGGGCGTTGCAGACGTATACGCGGGACAAGGTCCTCTTTGACGCGGGGGTGCACTACATGGGGGGGCTGGCGCCGGGGCAAAACCTGTACCAGATCTTCAAGTACCTGGGGATCATGGACGAGCTGCATTTGACCCGGCTGGACGAAGACGCCTTTGATACCATCCTGATTGGCGACGACCCCACGGAATACGCCTTTGCCCAGGGGTATGACCGGTTTGTCGATACCCTGGCGGCCCGGTTCCCGGCGGAGCGCGCGGGCATCCTGGCCTATGCGGACGCCATCCGCGACGTGTGCAGCCGGTTCCCGTTGTATAACCTGCGGGCGGGCGGTGTCTACTCGGAAAAGGCGGGAGTGCTCGAAACCGACGCCCGGACGACGATCGAAGGCTTTACAAAGAATGAAAAGCTCCGTGAGGTGCTCGCGGGCAATAATATCCTATATGCGGGGCAACCCGGCAAGACGCCGTTCTATGTCCACGCGCTGGTGCTGAACAGCTTTATCGAAAGCTCGTGGAAGTGTACCGACGGCGGCGGACAGCTCGCCAAAGTGCTGGCGCGGTCCATCCGTTCGCACGGCGGCGACGTGCGGACGCGGGCGGAGGTGACGCAAATCGTCGAGGAAAACGGCCGCGTAACCCATTTGGTCCTGGCCGATGGCTCGAAGGTTTATGCCAACGCGATCGTTTCGAGTCTGCACCCGGCGCAGACCCTGGCGCTGACGCCGTCCGCGCTCCTCAAACCGGCGTACCGCGGGCGGATCGGTTCGCTGGAGAATTCGATCGCCAGCTTTTGCGTGAACCTGGTGTTGCAACCTCGGACCGTGCGCTACGAGAAGCACAACTATTACTACATGCGGCCGGGCTGCGCCTGGACGCAAACCGGCTATACCGGGGCGGATTGGCCGCGGGGATACGCGCTGTTCTACGGGAGGTCGCGCACCGACCCGTCCTACGCCTCGTCGGTCACGATCATGAGCTATATGCGCTACGACGAGGTCGCGCCATGGGCGGGAACGTTCAATACCGTAGCGCACGCGGAGGCCCGCGCGGGCGAGGGCGGTGCGCACGCGGAGGCCCGCGGTGCGGATTATGAGGCCTTCAAACGGCGGAAATACGGGCAATTGATGCGCTGCGTGGCGGAGCGGTTCCCGGAGCTGGCGGCGGAGGTCGCGCACTGGTACGCCTCCACCCCGCTGTCGTTCCGCGACTACCTGGGCACCGCCGACGGCTCGCTGTATGGCATCGTCAAAGACTACCGTAACCCCGTAAAAACCATCATTCCGGCCCGGACAAAGGTGGAAGGGCTCTTCCTGACCGGGCAAAACCTTAATTTGCATGGCATCCTGGGCGCCGCCATCAGTAGCCTGGCCACTTGCGCCGACCTGCTGGGCCGGGATGATTTTGTAGAAAAAATAAAGAACGCATGATTTTCATTTACGTATTCGTACCCCTTCTATTGATGGTCCTGTACGCCTGGTCGGTGACGCGCCTATCGCCGCCCCGCGTGCACGATCGGAGCGCGGACGCGATGAACCGGACCGAGATCGCCCCGGGCGTGTATACCATCGGCCGGAACTGGCGGCGCCGCGGCGCCAGCGGGCTGTATGAGCTCTACGTGGAGGGCAGGCCTTACGAACGGGGTGTCATCTATGGCAAGCTGGCGGCGGAATTGATAGCGCTCCAGGAGGACTATTTCCACGAACAGATTATAAAGATGATCCCGTCACAGGGGTATCTGAAGCTCCTCAAGTATTTCATCGGCTTTTTCAACCGGAAGCTGCCGCGGCACGTGACGACGGAGTACAAGCTCGAGATCTACGGGGTGTCGCGCTCGGCGCCGGACCGGTATGCGTATATCGGGACGCCTTACCAGCGCATGCTCAACTATCATGCGGCGCACGACATCGGACACGCGCTGCAAAACCTGGCGCTGGTGGGCTGTACCTCCTTCGGGACGTGGGGCAGCCTGTCGGAGGACGGGGAGCTGATCATCGGGCGCAACTTCGACTTTTATGTGGGGGACAAATTTGCGCTCAACAAGATCGTCCAGTTCGAGGCGCCGTCGGAGGGCCACCGGTTTATGTTCCTGACCTGGGGCGGGTTTATCGGCGTGACGTCGGGGATGAACGAGCACGGGCTAACGGTTACGATCAATGCCGCCAAGTCGACGATTCCGCTGGGCTCGGCCACGCCGGTGTCGCTGGTCGCCCGGGAAATCCTGCAATACGCGGCCAACATACAAGAAGCGCTGGCCATCGCGGAGAAGCGGACGATGTTCGTCTCGGAGTCCTTCCTGGTCGGTTCGGCCGCCGACGGTAAGGCGGTGCTGATCGAAAAGACGCCCAAGGCGCTCGAGGTCTACGACCCGGGCGAAGAGCGCATCACCTGCGCCAACCACTTCCAGAGCCGCGGCCTGGGGAGCTCCGAAACCAATACCGCCGACATGGAGTCCAGCGCCAGCCCCTACCGCCAGGCGCGGCTGGAAGAGCTGCTCGACGGCCTCGGTCCGAATTCGGTGGACAAAACCATAAAAATCCTCCGCGACTTCCGCGGCAAGGGCGGCGCCGACATCGGCCTGGGTAACGAAAAGGCCATCAACCAGTTCATCGCCCACCACTCCATCGTTTTTGAACCCCACCGGCTCCGCGCCTGGGTCTCCACGGCACCCTGGCAGGAGGGGCCCTATATCTGCTACGACCTGCGCCACGCCTGGTCCATCGCCGACCCAACCGCGGAAGTGGCCGTAAGCGAAGTGGCGGCGGACCCGTTCATGCAGACGCAGGAGTTCAAAAATTACCTGGCCTTCCGTGCGCTAAAGCAAAAGATGGATCGGGGTGAGACAATAGACCCGGCGGAGCTGGTCGCGCTGGACCCGGAGTATTTCCACGCCTATGTGCTCGCCGGCGACTACCTGTACAAAAGGGAGGACTACGAAGGAGCGTGCCATTACTATGGCGAGGCGCTCACGAAGGAGGTCGCGACGACGACCGAAGAGACGTATATTCGAAAGCAAATGGAGCGTTGCGCCACATGAGCGCGCCGCGCGCAAAATAACGGAGCCTGCAAAAGATATGATCCTCGGCATTGGCATCGATATGATCGAAGTGGACCGCGTCGCGACGCGGATCGCCAGGGAGCAGGGCTTCCGCGAGCTGGTTTTTTCCCCGGACGAAATCGCCTACTGCAACGCAAAAGCGCACCCCGCGCAGCACTACGCCGCCCGTTTTGCCGCCAAAGAGGCCTTCTTTAAAGCGCTTGGGACGGGATGGGCGGCGGGGACCGTTTTCCACGAAGTGGAGATACTCCCCGACGATCAAGGCGCGCCGCAGCTGCGACTGCTGGACGCGACGGCTAAGACGTTGGCGCCACGAGCGATAAAGAATATCTGGGTCTCCCTCACGCACCTCCGGGAGTCGGCTGCCGCGGTCGTGGTGCTGGAGACGTAAATATTCTTGGCAACGTGCGCATATTTCAGTTTTTTTGCTCCTGAGAATCTATTTATATAAAAACATTTATTAATACATGATCAGCATAGGAGGCGGGAGGCTTTCCGCGGATGACTTGTTCGATATCCTGTTTAACTCGCGACCGGTCGTCCTGGACCCGGTCACCGTGGAGAAAGTAGCCACTAACCATCAATTCCTGAAGAACTTTGCCAACGAGAAGCTGATCTACGGGATCAATACCGGTTTTGGGCCGATGGCCCAGTACAAGGTGAGCGAAAGCAACCGGACGCAGCTCCAATACAACCTGATCCGCAGCCACGCTTCGGGCGGCGGCAAGCTGATCGAGCCTTTCCTGGTGAGGAGCGTCATGATCGCGCGGCTGAACAGCCTGATGCAGGCGTATTCGGGCGTACACCCGGACCTGGTCAGCCTGTTGAAAGACATGATTAACGCGGAGGTCTACCCCTGCATCTATGAGCACGGCGGCGTTGGCGCCAGCGGCGACCTGGTGCAGCTGGCCCACCTGGGACTGGCGCTGATCGGGGAAGGTTACGTGACCCATAAAGGGGAGCGGAAGCCGACGAAAGAGGTGTTCCAGCAACTGGGACTGAAGCCCCTGGAGGTCCATATCCGTGAAGGCCTCGCCATCCTCAACGGCACCTCCGCGATGACCGGGATCGGCATGGTGAATATCCTGCAGGCCAAACGCCTGCTTTGCTGGTCGGTGGTCCTCAGCGCGATGACCAACGAGATCGTGGAAGCCTTTGACGATCACTTCTCCTACGAGCTGAATGCGGTTAAGCCGCACCGTGGGCAGAACCGGGTGGCCGCGATGCTGCGCGACCTCCTGGCGGGTAGCCGGATGATCCACGACCGCGCGGACCACCTGTACAACCCGGAGAACATCCAGCGCGAAGTGTTCGAGGACAAGGTCCAGGAGTACTACTCGCTGCGGTGCGTGACCCAGATCCTGGGACCCATTTTCGATACCATAGCCGGCGCGGAGACCGTCGTCACCGACGAGCTCAACAGCGTCAACGACAATCCGGTCGTCGACCACGCGAACAACAATATCTTCCACGGGGGGAACTTCCACGGGGACTATGTGTCGCTGGAGATGGACAAGCTCAAGACCGCGATGACGCGGCTGTCCATGCTGAGCGAGCGCCAGCTGAACTACCTGCTCAACGACAAGTTGAACCAAATCCTGCCGCCCTTTGTCAATTTAGGCGTGCTGGGCTTCAACTTCGGGATGCAGGGGATGCAGTTCACGGCCACGAGCACCGTCGCGGAGAACCAGACGCTATCGTTCCCGATGTACGTGCATTCCATCCCTAACAACAACGACAACCAGGACATCGTGAGCATGGGCTGTAACGCCGCGCTCCTGACGAAAAAGGTGATCGATAATTCGTTCGAGGTGCTGGCGATCCAGATGATGACGGTCCTCCAGGCCATCGACTACCTGAACGCAGCGGATAAACTATCCACCAACACGAGGACGATCTACGCCAACATGCGGGAGCTGTTCCCCAGGTTCGTAGAAGACCAACCCAAATATGAAGACCTCCGGCGCGTGGCGGACCGCCTCGCGGGGACGCATCCCGAAGGTGTGACATTCAAATTATAACTATGAAACCGTAAGGTTACGGGGGGCAATTAATATCAAATTATCTACCGATGAAATGTACGCTGGTTACGGGCGGCTCCCGCGGGATCGGGCGCGCCATTTGCGCAAAGCTCGCCAAGGAAAGCGGGAACCATATCCTGATCAACTATAGGTCCAACGAGGCCGAGGCGCTCAAGACGCTGGACATCGTCCGCGAAGCCGGCGCCACCGGCGAGATCATCAAGTTCGACGTCGGCGACAAGGACGAGGTAAAAACCGTCCTGGGCGGCTGGATCGAAAGCCATCCGGACGATTTTATCGAGGTCCTCGTCAACAACGCGGGCATCAAGGAGGACGGCTTGATGATGTGGATGAAGGACGAGCAGTGGGATTCGGTGATCAATGCCAGCCTGAATGGCTTCTTTTACGTAACCCGGCTGGTGGTCACGCCCATGCTCGCCAAACGGTATGGGCGCATCGTCACCATCGCCTCCCTCTCCGGTCTCAAGGGTGTCCCCGGTCAAACCAATTATTCTGCCGCCAAGGGGGGCGTCATCGCCGCCTCCAAGGCGCTCGCCCAGGAAATTGCCAAACGCAATATCACCGTTAACACGGTGGCGCCAGGATTTATAAAAACCGACATGACCGAAAAGGTGCCCGAAAAGGAAATGAAGGCGCTCATCCCCATGGGCCGTTTTGGCGAGCCGGAAGAGATCGCGCATGTGGTGGCGTTCCTGGCATCGCCCGGGGCGTCCTACATAACGGGTGAAGTTATCTCCGTCAACGGGGGGATATACTCCTAGGGTGGCGCAGCCCTGACGGGCGATTTAAAAAATTTACGCTATTTTTCACGCATGAATAGGGTTGCTATCACCGGCCTCGGTATTTATTCCTGTCTGGGTAAAAATCGTGAGGAGGTCCGGGATTCTTTATACAAAGGCCGTTCGGGGATCATTTTCGACCCCGTGCGGAAAGAATACGGTTACCGCTCCGCCCTGACGGGGTACGTCGACCGGCCGAACCTGAAGGACAAGCTGGACCGCCGGTCGCGGATGATGCTGCCCGAGCAGGGGGAGTACGCATATATGGCGACTGTGGAAGCTATGCTCCAGGCGGGGCTAGACGCCGACATCATCGCCCGGAACGAGGTCGGTATCCTGTATGGGAACGACAGCTCGGCCAAACCGGTGATCGACGCCAACGACCTGATACGCATCAAAAAAGACACGACCCTGGTGGGATCGGCCTCGGTTTTCCAAACGCTGAACTCCACGGTGACCATGAACCTGGCCACCATCTTCAAGCTAAAGGGGGTCAACTTTACCATCAGCGCGGCCTGCGCCAGCGGCTCCCACTCGGTGGGGCTGGGGTACCACTTTATCAAGTCCGGGCTCCAGGACATCATCGTAACCGGTGGCGCTCAGGAAATCAACTACTTATCCATGACCACGTTTGACGCCCTGTCGGCGTTTTCGGTGCGGGAGTCGGAGCCGGCAAAGGCCTCCCGGCCCTTCGACCGGGACCGGGACGGGCTGATCCCCAGCGGGGGCGCGGCGACGGTCATCCTGGAGAACTGGGACCACGCCGTCAAACGCGGGGCGCCTATCCTGGGAGAGGTCATCGGGTACGGTTTCTCGTCCAATGGGGACCATATTTCCAACCCGACCGTCGAAGGACCCGTTCGGTCCCTAAGACGCGCTATAAAAGACGCGGGCCTCGATCCCCGGCAGATCGACTATGTCAACGCCCACGCCACCTCCACCCCCGCCGGCGACGCCAGCGAAGCCCGGGCCATAGCTGAGGTGTTCGGCGACCGGTCGGTGCCCGTCAGCTCCACCAAGTCGATGACCGGGCATGAATGCTGGATGGCCGGCGCCAGCGAGATCGTGTATTGCATGCTGATGATGCGGGACTCGTTCATGGCGCCCAACATCAATTTCGAAAACCCGGATGACGACTCCGCCCGGCTGGATGTGATCCAGGCGACCAGGGAACGGAATATAAACGTATTTTTGTCTAATTCCTTTGGCTTCGGGGGAACCAACTCATCACTCATTGTTCAAAAACCATAATGTGCGCTTAACCCAAACTAATTCTGAGATTATCGAAAAAATCAACCACTTCCTGGTAGAAGAGTTTGAAGTGGATGCCGATACCATTACCCCTGAAGGCAACCTGAAGGACGTCCTGGAGCTGGACAGCCTCGACTATATCGACCTGGTGGTTGTCATAGAAAATAACTTCCATTTTAAAGTAAAACCCGAAGACTTTACCGGTATCGCTACCTTTCAGGATTTTTACGACTACATTATTTCCAAAGTCAATTAATGCCTTCCTGGGAAGGAAAATCGAAGGCCAGCCCGCTGGGGTACCGCATTTTTGTATGGGTACTGCGCACCATGGGGGTTACGCCGGCGTATGGCCTCCTGCGGGTCGTGGCTGGTTGGTATTTTCTTTTCTCCAAACCGGTGCTGTACCGGTATTTCCGGGATCGTATCGGGTATGGGCGCATTAGAGCTTTATGTGCTTTGTACCGCAACTACTACGCCTTCGGTCAAACCCTGATCGACAGGGTCGTATTGATGGCGGGCATCCCCAATAAATTCACCTTTGACTTTGATGGCGAAGAGCACCTCCGTGCGATGAAAGGCGGCCTCCTCCTCAGCGGCCACATCGGCAACTGGGAGATCGCCGGTCATCTGCTCCAACGCCTTGAGACGCGGATACACATCCTGATGTACGACGCGGAGCACGAGCGGATCAAGGCCTATCTGACGAGCGTGACCGGGGAGCGACGGGCTAATATTATCGTGATAAAAGACGACCTGTCCCATATCTATGCGGTCAGCGACGCGCTGGCGGCGGGCGACATGGTGTGTATCCACGCAGACCGGTTTGTGGACGGCGCCAAAAGCATGAAGGCCGATTTCCTCGGGGCGCCCGCGCTTTTCCCCGTCGGTCCCTTCCAGCTGGCGGCCGCGCTAAAGGTGCCCGTGTCATTTGTTTATGCGCTCAAGGAACGCCCGACGCACTACCACTTTTTTGCCAGCGCCCCGATGGTCCGCACGCGCGACGAGCTGTTCGTCGATTTTGTAGGAAGTATGGAGAAAAAAGTCCGGCAATATCCCGAACAATGGTATAATTACTTTAATTTTTGGCGCTTATGATTGACCTCATTCCCCAACGGCCCCCGTTTGTGCTGATCGACCGGTTCTCCATGGACCCCGAGGCGTATAGCCTTTTTGTAGTCCCTGAAGACCACGTATTGGTAGAGGATGGTCGGTTATCCGAGGCCGGGCTGGTGGAAAATATCGCCCAAACGGCGGCGGCCAGGGCCGGGTATATTTCCCGGTCTGAGGGAAAACCGGTGCCGCTGGGGTATATTGGGGCGGTGCAAAAACTGGTGGTACATGCCCTGCCGGAAACGGGCGCGACGTTGCGCACGACTATCGAGACCAAACACCAGATATTTAACGCGACCGTCGTGGAAGGCATAGTCCGCGCCGGTGACCAAACCCTTGCCTCCTGCGAAATGAAAATTTTTATTGTATGAATAAGACCTTACTAATCGCTTGCTTTCTGGTACTGTCGGGCGTAGCTCAGGCGCAGACACTAAAAGACTTCTTTGCCAACGAATCCATGAACGTGACGTATCTGGGGTTGGATTTCTCGCTGGCGCGGGTCATCAACGACCCGGGCGCTAACGGCGAGAACATGGTGGATAAGGTTTTCCCGTCGATGAACGACCTCACCGTAAAAGAGGTTAAAAAATTCGACGTTGCCGGCGCCTTCCGCCACAAAACCCTGGACCACGATTTTACCGGCGTGACTGCGCACAATGCGAATATCAGCAAGGACGCCCTCATCTCCAGCAATACCGCCGACGCCACGCGGCTGAAAGAAGCCGACATCAAGGCCCTCGTCAGCAACCTGGACATGGGCGGCAAAAAGGGTATCGGTATCGTATTCATCGTCGAGGCCATGGACAAAAGCGACCGGAAATTCGTGGTCTGGCCAACCATCGTCAATATGGATACCCACACGGTACTCATCACCGAACGCATCAACGGGAAGACGGGTAACGGTTTCGGCGAACGGAACTTCTGGGCCAGCGGCCTCAAGGACGCCTTCGACGACATCGACGGCTATAAGTATAAAGAATGGAAGAAGGCACACAGCTAAAGGACCGGACCGAGATCACGGTCCGTTTTAACGAGGCCGATCCCCTGGGGATCGTATGGCATGGACACTATATCCGTTACTTCGAGGACGGTCGCGAATCCTTTGGCGTTCACCACGGGCTCCGCTACCTGGACTTTTACCGGGAAGGCGTGGTCGTGCCCATCGTCAGTATCCAATGCGACTATAAAAGGGCCCTTCGCTACGGCGACAGCGTCGTCGTGGAAACGCTTTACCACCCCTGCGATGCGGCCCGGCTGGAGTTTTCGTACCGGTTATACAACACCCGCACCCAGGACCTGGTGGCTACGGGTACTTCGGTGCAGGTTTTCCTGGATAAGGAAACCAACAACCTGTTGTTGACCAACCCCGATTTTTTTGAACGCTGGAAAATCACCCATGGCCTGATGTAGTATGCTGAGCGACGTTTTTGTGTTATCGGATGCTATCGTTTCCCCGCTGGGTGTCACCACGGAGGAGAATTTTGCGGCGATCGCGGCGGGTCGGTCGGGCGTTCGTTTGTTCGATCGCGCCGACATGTCCCCCAAGCCGTTTTACGCGTCGCTGTTTGATGAGCGGCCTTTGTTTGACGACCTTGTTTTTGACGCCGCTTCCTCGGCGCTCGGCGCCAGCGGACTGTCGGCGTCCGATCCGCGGCTGGCATTTATCGTTTGTTCTACGAAGGGGAATATTTCACGTCTGGAGGCGGGGATAGTCGACCCGGCGGCGTTTTCGCTGTCCGCATCGGCTTTATTGGTCGCGTCCCGTTTGGGCGTTGTCGCCGAGCCCCTGGTCGTGTCGCACGCCTGTATCTCCGGGTTACAAGGGATGATTACGGGTATGCGCCTGATCCAGGCCGGGTTGTACGACCACGCGCTCGTGTGCGGCGCCGACCTCATCACCCGTTTTATCCTGTCCGGTTTCCAGTCGTTCCAGGCCGTCAGCCCGGAGCCCTGTCGTCCCTTTGACGCGGACCGCCAGGGCGTTACGCTGGGCGAGGCCGGGGCGGCCCTGGTGCTGTCGAAGCATCCGTCCGGCATACGGCTGGCGGGCGGCGCGGTCAGCAACGACGCCAACCACATATCCGGCCCCTCCCGGACCGGTGAAGAACTGTTTATGGCGATCCGCCGGGCGTGGCATGGGGAACCCATCGATTTTATCTCCGCCCACGGCACCGCGACATTATATAACGACGATATGGAGGCCCGCGCCATCAACCTGGCGGGTCTGGCGTCCGTACCCGTCAATTCCCTGAAGGGGTATTACGGTCATACCCTGGGCGCGGCAGGGCTCCTGGAATCGATCATATCGGTACAATCGCTCCGCGAAAACCTGGTGCTGGCAACGCCGGGATTCCGCCGTCCGGGCACGGTCGTACCCGTTACGGTAGCTGCCGCGAACATGTCGATGCCGCTGCGGCGGTGTCTGAAGACGGCCTCCGGGTTCGGGGGGTGCAACGCGGCGGTAGTATTGGAAAAAACCGATCTTGCCACGGCGTGACATATGCCACGGCTGAAACTCTGAAAAAAGGCTATGAACTTTTACTCGAAGGATACCAAAACAGCTTTAGAAGCAAAAGACCTGGCGCAGTGGATCGCCTTTGGCCCGGTCGTTTTCCAGGTCGCCAGGACCATGCGTGACACGGGTATGCTGGCGGCGGTCGAAGCCAGCGGGACAACGGGGCTCACCCAGGCGGAGATCATGGACCAGACCGGGCTTTCCCGGTACGGCGTCCGGGTGCTCCTGGAGTCGGGGCTCGGGATCGGGCTCGTCGTCGTGAACGCAGATAAGTATACCCTGACCAAAACGGGGTACTTCATCCTCCACGACGCCCTCACGCGCGTCAACATGGACTTTGTCCAGGACGTGTGCTATCACGGGCTGTCCGACCTGGAGGCCAGCATCCGCAACGGCAAGGCCGAAGGGCTCAAGGTCTTTGGCCAATGGCCCACGATCTATGAGGGGCTGTCGCAGCTCCCGCCGCACGTGCAGAAAAGCTGGTTCGCCTTCGATCACTTCTTTTCGGATAACGCTTTTCCGGCGGTGCTGCGGCACGTTTACAAGGACGGCGTAAAGCGCCTCCTGGACATCGGTGGCAATACGGGGAAGTGGGCGATCGCTTCGTCTCGTCATTCGCCGGACGTGCACGTCACGATCATGGACCTGCCGGGGCAGTTGAATGTGGCAGAGCAACGTATTTCCGAGCTCGGCCTGACTGACCGGGTGTCGTTCTTCCCCTCGAACCTGCTCGATCCTTCGCAGCCCTTCCCGACCGGTTTTGACGTCATCTGGATGAGCCAGTTCCTGGATTGTTTTTCGGAGGAGGAAATCGTGTCCATACTAAAGCGCTGTTATAACGCCCTTTCCGAGGAGGGCTATGTGCTGATCCTGGAGGCGTTCTGGGACCTCCAGCGTTTCGAGACCGCCGCCTTTTGTCTCCAGCAGACGTCGATCTACTTTACCGCGCTGGCCAACGGGAACAGCCAGATGTACCATTCGCAGGTGTTTATCGACTGCGTTCGCGCGGCCGGGTTCGAGGTCGTCGAACAAACCGATCACATCGGACTCAGCCATACTTTACTCAAGTGTAAAAAAGTTGTATGACCCCATCTTCTTCCGTAGACGTGCTTGTCATCGGCGCCGGACCCGCGGGTACGGTGGCCGCTTCCATCATCCACCAGGCCGGGTTTAGCGTCCGGATCGTGGAAAAACAACAGTTCCCCCGTTTTGTCATCGGCGAGAGCCTGCTGCCGCGGTGTATGGAGGCGCTCGACGAGGCTGGCTTTTTGGACGCCGTACGGGCCGCTGGTTTCCAGGAAAAGGGCGGTGCCAAGTTCGAAAAGAACGGCAAGATCTGCGACTACTCCTTCGGCGAGGCGTTTACGGCGGGTTGGACCTGGACGTGGCAGGTGCCGCGGGCGGAGTTCGATAAGATATTGGCGGATACGGTGGAGGCCATGGGAGTGCCGGTATCCTACGGGGTTTCGGTTACGGGGATCGACTTTTCTTCCGACGGGTCTTCCGTTACGACGTTGGACGATGGGTCGTCTGTTTCCGCGCGATTTATCGTCGACGGCTCCGGCTATGGTCGGGTGATCCCCCGGCTCTTTGGGTTGGACAAGCCGTCCTCCCTCCCACCCCGCCGGGCGGTGTTCGTGCATTTGCGCGATCCGCGCCGGTCGATGGCGGATGAGCCGAACCGGATCACGATCGTGGTGCATAAGCCGGGGGTTTGGATTTGGGTGATACCGTTTTCCAGTGGGGTCACGTCCGTGGGGTTTGTGGGGGATCCGGGCTTTTTCGACGGCGCGGCGGCTGCCGGGTCCACTGTGGGCGCGGCTTCCGGCGCGGCCGGCCCGAATGCGGGCGGCACCGGGGGGGCAGGGTTCAATAGCGGCGAGGCGCAGATGCGGGCGCTTATTGCGTCGCAACCGTATATCGCAGAGCGGATGGAGGGCGTCGAGTTCCTGTGGGAACCGCGCACGCTTCAGTCGTGGTCGAGCACGACGGATACATTCTCGGGGAATGGTTTTGTCCTGACGGGCAACGTGACCGAGTTCCTCGACCCGGTCTTTTCATCCGGCGTGACGCTGGCCACGGTCTCCAGCCAGATGGCGGCGCACCTCGTGACCCGCGCTTTGAAGGGCGAGTCCGTTGACTGGGCCAAAGAGTACGCAGAACCCATGATGCAGGGCGTCAACACATTCCGCTCGTATGTCAACACCTGGTACGAGGGCGTGCTGGACACGATCTTCTTTGCCGACGACCAGGACCCGCTGATCAAGAGCCAGATATGCTCGGTGCTCGCCGGGTACGTGTGGGACATGTCGAACCCCTACGTCAGGAACCACGAGACCGCGCTTTACAAACTGCAGTCACTCATTAATTTCCGCGACGCCGCGCGTAAAAAGTCGGCCGTTGAGTAGCGGGACGGCCATATCGGGCGCCCTCCCGGGTTTTATCGCGGCCAGCTGCGTGGTCCGTCGCGGCCGCGTCTATAAGGACGGCGCGCTGAGACACGAGGTGCATGCGCGTACGGCCCGCGCTTTCCTCGAAGAGGTATACGCGGCGGAGACTATTTCGTATCCGAAGTTCTACAAGATGGACCCGCTCAGCCAGCTGGGGTTCCTGGCCACGGAGCTGCTGCTGGAGGGGACGCAGCTGGCGGATGTGCGCGGCACCGCGCCTTTGGGCCCGGAGGACGTCGGCGTCATCCTGGCCAATACGAATGCCAGTCTCGATACGGACGTGCGGTACTATAGGACCGTCGCGGAGATGCCGAGCCCCGCCCTGTTCGTGTATACGCTCCCCAACATCGTGATCGGTGAAATCTGCATCCGGCATGGGTTTAAGGGGGAGAATGCTTTTTTTGTATTTAAGGCGTTCCATGCTACTTTTATAACGCAATATGTACAGGGCCTTTTTGCGGCCGGGCTCGTCAAAGCCTGTGTCTGCGGATGGGTCGAGGTATTGGACAACGACTATGACGCCGCGCTCTTCCTGGTGGAAGAGACCGGCACGACTCCCTTTACGGCAGAAAACCTAAAAAAAATCTACGACCGACCATGGACCAATTGATGGCCGATCTGAAGCGACAGATCATTGCGCAGTTGAATTTGAAAGACCTCAAACCGGAAGATATTGGGGACGACCAGCCGTTGTTCGTCGAAGGCCTCGGCCTCGACTCGATCGACGCGCTGGAGCTGATCGTCCTCCTCCAGCAGGAATACAAGATCCGCCTGGCGAGCGCCGACGACGGACCCAAGGTGTTCCGCACCGTCCGGACGATGGCGGAGTACATCAAGGAACATCAACCCGCATAGCATGGGAGCGCCCGCAAATCCCAGCGGCGGAGGCGCGCCGGTCTACATCGCCGGGGTCGGCGTCATTTCCTCCATTGGGGACGACAGCGCGGCGTCGCTCGACGCCCTGTCCAACGGACGCGCCGGGATCGGCCCGATGCGGCTGCTCCGTTCGGCGCACCGGGACGAACTGCCGGTGGCGGAGGTGCCGCATACCAATGCGGAGCTCGCATCCATGGCGGGTCTCCAGGCGACGCTCCCGCGCACGGCGCTCTTGAGCGCTATCGCGGCCCGCGAGGCGCTGCGGGGAATTGATACGGAGGGCCTGCGCGTGGGCCTGATTTCCGCGAACACCGTAGGAGGTATGGACCTCACGGAGGACTTTTATCCCGGCTTCTTTAAGGGCGGCCGCTACCGCCTCCGCGACGTCGTCCACCATGAGTGCGGCGCCGTCACCGAACTGGTGGCGGACCGGCTGGGCATTCATCACCATGTCAGCACGATCAGCACCGCCTGCTCTTCTTCGGCGAACGCCATCTTTATGGGCGCGCGGCTGATCCGGCAGGGACACCTGGACGTGGTCGTTGCCGGCGGCGCAGATGCGCTGTCGCGGTTCACGCTCAACGGCTTCAATACCCTCATGATCCTGGACAAGGAACCCTGTCACCCGATGGATGAGAACCGAAAGGGACTCAACCTGGGCGAAGGCGCGGGGTACGTGGTGCTTGTCTCCGAACGCCTGGCCCGTCCCGCCGGTTCTTCGGCCTCCGGATCTGGCCCGCTGGCCCGGCTCACCGGGTGGTGCAACGCCAACGACGCCTACCACCAAACGGCGTCGTCCCCCGAAGGGACGGGGTCCTACCTGGCGATGAAGGGCGCCCTGGCCAAGGCTGGGTTGTCGCCTTCGGATATCGGGTATATCAACCTGCACGGCACGGGCACCCAAAATAACGACATCGCCGAAGGCACCGCGGTCAAAACCCTGTTCGACCCGGTCTACCCCCCGCTGAGCTCCACCAAATCCTTTACGGGCCACACGCTCGGAGGCAGCGGCGGGATCGAGGCGGTTTTTTCGGTGCTGTCGCTCCAGGGGGGCTATATCTACCCCAACCTGCGGTGGCATACGCCGATGAAGGGATTGCCCTTCGTCCCGGCCATCGGGTTTGTGCGGGGCGCGCCGGTGCGTCACGTGCTCTCTAATTCATTTGGCTTCGGCGGGAACTGCACCTCTTTAATCTTTTCGCATGTCTGACCGTATATATATCCTTTCCACGGGGATCGTGTCGGCGCTCGGGGCGCAACCGGGAGGCCCGGACGCGGCGGCGCCGGGCGACGGCCGGGGCGCAGCGGCGCCGGGTGGCGACCCGGCGCACGGCAACCGCTTGCGTGCCGTGGAGCCGGATTACGGCAAAGTCATTGACCCCAAAATGATCCGGCGGATGAGCCGCATCATAAAGATGGGGGTCGCGGCGGGCATGGAGTGCCTGGCCGGCGCCACGCCGGACGCCATCATTACAGGCACCGCCTATGGCTGTCTCGAGGACACGACGGTCTTCCTCGACCGGATGGTCGTGAACAAAGAAGAGATGCTCACCCCGACGGCCTTCATCCAGTCCACGCACAATACCGTCGGCGCGCAGATCGCGCTGATGCTCGGCTGCCACGGCTACAACAATACTTTTGTCCACCGGGGTTTCTCGTTCGAGCACGCGCTGCTGGATGGGATGATGCTCATTCAGGAGGGCGACGCCGGCACCGTTCTGGTGGGCGGCGTCGACGAAATCACCGACGGCTCGCATGCAATTTTAAGTCGACTTGGGCTGTATAAACATGGGAGGATCAACGGAGAAGGTGCGGCGTTCTTTTTGCTGAGCGGCGAGCCGCACCCGGCGGGCGACGGCGGAACAAGGGCGGGCGACGGCGGCACCGTCTGCCTGGAAGGAATCGATACATTCTATAAACCCGCAGACGCGGCCGCGCACATCCGCGCCTTCCTGGAGAAACACCCCGGGCCGATCGACGCGGTCATCGGGGACACCGGGGAACCGTTTCGGGACCGGTGCGGCGACTATCCGACGGCTTCGGCGGTGGGGCTTTGGCTCGCGGTCGAAAAGGTGCGGGCCGGCGCCGGCAGGGTTTTGGTATACAATAACTACCTGGACATCCATCACTCACTTTTGCTGGTATCGGCATGCTGAACATGCGGAATACGACGATAGCGCTGGCGGGGGTCATCGCGCTCCTGGCCTGGTGGCACGCACCCTGGTATGGGTACGTTCTGGCGGTCGCGGGGTATACGTTGCCGCTGGCCTGGGGGAGCTATCACATAGGGTCCAATTTTTATATCGATGTGATAACCAAGGGGCCAGGAGGGGCCACCGGAGCGCGGGCGATCGCCCTCACCTTCGACGACGGCCCCGCCAACCAGTACACCCCCGAAATCCTGGACATCTTAAAGGAAAAAGACGCGCCCGCCGCTTTCTTTTGCATCGGCAAAAACATCCCCGGGCGCGAAAACCTGTTGCGACGGATACACGACGAAGGTCACCTGGTCGGTAACCATAGTTACTCCCATCACTTTTGGTTCGACCTGTTTTCCACCCGGCATATGCGGGCGGACCTGAGACAGATGGATGCGGCGGTGCGGGCGGTGACCGGCTTGACGCCCCGGTTGTTCCGGCCGCCGTATGGGGTGACGAACCCCAACCTGGCAAAGGCTATCCGGAAAGAGGGTTATACGCCCATCGGCTGGAACGTCCGGTCGCTGGACACGGTGATCAACGACCCCGTCAAGCTCCGGAAACGGATCGAAAAGGCGTTGAGACCCGGCTCGATCGTCCTCCTCCACGATACCATCGACGCCACGCTCGTCATGCTGCCCCAGTTGATCGACGGGGCCCGGGCCGCCGGATACGCGATTACCCGCCTCGATAAAATGTGTAATATAGCGCCCTATGCATAAGGTATTCATGCTTTTATGTTGTATCCTAACCATCGGCGCGAGGGCGCAGTACGCGGGGTATACGTTAATGGCGGACAGCGGTCCCTTCAAGACCCAGTTTGCCACGATGGCCCAAAAGAACACCAGCCTGCGGTGCGACTTTGTCCAGGAGAAAAACCTGAGCGTGCTCAGCGAAAAGATTACCTCCCGGGGCAAGTTCTGGTTCCGCCGCCCGGACAACGTGCGGATGGAGTACACCCAGCCCTTCCAATACCTGATGATCCTGGCGAACAACCATGTATTCATCCGGGACGGCCAAAAGGAGAACTCGGTCTCCACCAAGTCGAGCAAGCTGTTCGCCCAGATCAACCAGCTGGTGGTCGATTGCGTGCGGGGTACGGCGGTCAACAACCCGGATTTTTCCGTAAGGGTTTTCGAAGGGGGCCAAACGTGGCTGGTGGAGCTCACGCCGGTGGCCAAAAACCTGAAGGACCTCTTCCAAACGGTGACGGTCCTTTTGGAGAAAAAAGACTTTACCCCGGCCCGGATAAAAATGCTCGAGCCCTCGGGGGACAATACAGTTATTACCTTTTCAAACAAGGAGCAGAATGTGGCGCTGCCTGACAACCTGTTTGTGCTGCACTAGGATGGCGCTGACGGTCTGCACCATCGCGGTGTCAGCTGGCTGTAGCAGCGCGTACCGGCACCTGCGCCCGACCGGGGGCGACGTTACCTGCGTACAACAATTCAAACCGAGGCTCGGTTCCGCGCTGTACAAAACCGAAGTCGACGTCGTCGGCAAGCACCTTAGCGGCCTGTTGGTGTTGAAGTTGATGCCGGACAGCAGTACGCGGGTAGTCTTCACCAGCGAGATGGGGTTGACCTTTTTCGATTTTGAATTTGCCCGCGACGGCGCCTTTACGGTGCACCGCATCATCGAACAGATGGACAAAAAGGCCGTAATCAAGACCCTCCGCAAGGACTTCGGGCTGGTACTGCTGGAACACACCGCTGGCGGGCGGGTACTGACGGACGGGGTCAACCGCTATTATGCATTTCCGCAGGAAAAGGGAACGAATTACTATATTACCGACAGCAGCTGCGCGCACCTGATCCGGGTGGAAAAAGCGGGGCGGAAGCCCGTCGTGATCGCGCAGATGCTACATTACCAGGAAGGCGTGCCGGATAGCGTACACATCGATCACCAGCTTTTTCACTTCACGATAACGCTGAAAAAACTCGAACAATGAGTTCCAAAAATGCTCGCTATGAGGCTCTTAGATAGTTTTTGCCGCACCTCCGACGTGCGCATCGTGACCGCCGGTGGCTCGATCACGGAGGGCACGCTCACGGCGACGCTCACCTTCGACCCGGCCCACCCGATCTTCGAGGGACACTTCCCAGGTCAACCGGTGGTGCCGGGGGTGACCATGATGCAGATCGTCCGGGAGCTCCTCGAGACCCACGTCCTGCGCCGCAAGGCCCTGGTGAAGGAGGCGGACGCGTTGAAGTTCCTCACCATGATCGATCCGCGGGAGAATGCCACGATCCTGGCGGAGATAAAATATGGGGAGAAGGTGGTCGCCCGTTTCTACAACGAGACGACCACGTTCTTTAAGATGACGGCTACGCTTTCTTGATCAGCCGCGCCAACCCTCGGGCAGCGGTGGCGTAAGACTCCTGGATGCGAATACCGGTGTCCATACCCGCGCCGATCATATTACCCGGGGCGTTGGTGATCGATATTTTCGCTACGACGTTACCGGGGTTTGCGCTCTCGACGACCCACACTTCGGCGTCGAGCTCCGCGCTGGTTTTGAACCCGACGGCGGCCCCGGGCTCGAGGTTCAGCAGTTTTACAATGAGCGTATACTTGCCTTTGTTGTCCACGGACATCCCGGAAAGCTTGGCGAATGTTTCGTCGAAACGCGGTTCGAACCGCGACTGCCGGTCGTCGACCCAGGCTTTTGCCCAGGTGTCGCCGGAACCGGGCTTTTTGTCGTTGAGCTCGGCCTTCCGGGTAGCGATGTAGTCGGCGTCCCTGATGTTCTTTTTGCCGATGGTCAGGCCGGCATAGTCGAATTTGGTGTTGACTGATGCCTGGCCTTCGAGGGCCTTGATGTCTCCATCGATAACCTTAACCTTTTGAGCGGCCACGCTGGCGGCGGTGGCCAGGGCCAGCAAAGAGAGGGTGAGTAGCTTCATGGTTTGGCACATTTTAATGTGTGCGCTAATTTAATCATTAACCTTAGAAACCAAAATGAAGCTATGCTGAAGTCCTTTGTATGTGTTATACAGTAAAATACGGCGTGGCGGCGCGGTGGAGGCGTCTTTGACCATATGCGCGGGCAGGTGCCCCGTTTCGAGGGCCCGTACAGCCAGCCAAAGGCCGATGGCGCTGGCGGTGGGGTGCTCGCCGCTCATATGCTTGAAACGGGCCACCGGGAGGCCAAGGGCCTGCTCGGCCGCGGCATAAAAAGGTTTCAGGCGGATGTCGCCGTTTTCACCGGTGAGGAGGAGGTCAGGCGCGGCGGACGGCTGTGCGAAGGCTCCCGCGGCAAACCGGCCCAGCCGCTCGGCTACGGCGGCCACGTCGCGGGTGTGCATCGTCTCGATGGCCTCGATCACGATCGCGGGACCCGCGCCGGGGACGTGACCCACGGCCCCCGCACCCGCCTCGCCACCCGCGCCCCGCGCCCCGCCCACGCGGAACAACGCCGCCCCCTCCCCCGCCAGGGACCCCGGGGTCTGGCTGTCGTAGAGTTCGGTATTGGAACATGGTTCGGCTTTAAAAGACCCCGCCAACGCCTCGATGTGGTTGTTGTAGGAGGAGATTTCGTCGCCGCCGCCGACCAGGAAGGTGCGATCGGGTTTTTCGGCCACCTGCAGGCAGGCGTCCAGCAGCGCCTGCTCGAACGCCAGACCGCGGTGGATGTGCGTGCAGTTGTACCCCTTGTTCCTGGTCAGCAGGCTGATCTGCGACGCCATCGCGTTGGCCGTGCTCTGCACGAAGTTCGCCGGGGTGAGCATGCCCTCGTCGTATTGAATGATCTGGTCGAGGAACTTGATACAGTCCTCGAGACCGCCGTTGCCGGTGCCGAGGATGATGCCATCGGGCGCACCGGAACCGCGGAGCAGCGGCAATGCCGCCCCCACGCTGATCTTCACCGCCTTCCCCATCCGCCGCAGGAGCCCCGGCGGAATATCCGGATACCCCGGCTCCACGACAAAAAGCTGGTTATCCCGCGAAGGCAACAAGGTATCCAGGTCGTCGGCCGACTGGGGAAAAACGCAATATGACCGATGTATGAAGAGCATGACTCAGGCTTTTGAAAAAACGAGGGACGAACAATTCCCGCCAAACCCAAAGGAGTTCGACATAATGTGCTCCATCGGGAGCGACGTCAGCGACGTGACGGGTGTCAGGGCCGCGATCGGCTGTGTGCACCGCAAGCTCGGGTAGGCCTCGTCATGGACCAGCCCCAGGACGGAAAAAACCGCCTCGACCGCGCCCGCGGCCCCCAGGGTGTGCCCGGTAAAGGACTTGGTGGAGGCAAAGGGCGGGACGCCACCGGGGCCGAATAACCGCGTCATGGCGATGCCTTCGACGAGGTCGTTGTTCTCCGTGGCGGTACCGTGGGCGTTGATATAGCTGATGTCCCGGGGCGCCAGGCCGGCGGTCTCGAGGGCCTCGGCCATCGCCAGGTAGGGCCCGTCGCCTTCGTCCGACAGCGAAGACGGGTGAAACGCGTCGTTGCTGTTGCCAAAACCGGTGAGCCGCGCGTACACGCGTTGTCCCGGGCGCTCCCTCTGAAGGACGACAAAAGCCGCGCCCTCCCCCAGATTGAGCCCCTGGCGGGTCTCGTCAAAGGGACGGCAGGGTTCGGGGGATAATATATGCAGGGCGTTGAACCCGTTGATGGTGAACTTGGCGAGCGCGTCCACGCCGCCCGCGATGACGGTGTCGGCCAACCCGTGCCGGATCAGACGGGCACCGTAGCCGATGGCGTTGGCGGAGGAGGAGCAGGCCGTGTTCATCGAGTCGATGACGCCGCCGATCCCAAAGCGCTCCTGGAGATACAGCGCGATCGAGCCCCCGTCATAGCTCGACAGGTACTCGGACCCGTCGGATTGTTTGTGCGCGTCCCGATAGAGCTCGTCGGTCAGGCACATCCCGCCGACGGTGTTGCCGCAGACGAGGGCCACGCGCCCGAATGAAAGGATACCCGCGTCCGCGACGGCCTCGTTAAACGCCTCCAGGGCCAGCAACATCGTGCGCGTGACGCCGCGTTCATGCGCGTTAAGACGCTCCCGCAAAACGGCATCCGTCGTTTTGATCTCCGCTACCGGAAGCAGACCGTCGTAGCGGCTCTTGAACAATTCCAGCCGGCCGATACCCGCCCTGCCTTCGCGAAGCGCCCGGTGGTTGGCCTCCAGCCCGCTTCCCAGCGCCGTCGTAATGCCTATTCCTGTTATGACTATCGGATCCATTTGAATGTAGTAATCATAATGAGCACCAGCGCCGTATTCAGCACGCTGATGCGCGTAAAATCCTTGAACGGCCTGAAGTGCGTCACCCGCTCCTCCGGGGGCGGATAATAGACCCTGACCGGCACCGATACCACGGGCACCTTCCGCCACGCCGCCCGCACCAGGACCTCCACCTCGAACTCGTATTTGCGCGTCCACCACCGGACCTTACGGAGGCGCTCGATCGGGTACAGCCGGTAACCGCTTTGGGTATCCGGACACCGGATACCCGTCTCCAGGTGGAACCAGAAGTTGGAGAACCGGTTCCCGAAACTGCTGCCGCCGGGCTGGTCTGCGTTTTCCATGTTGCGGGCGCCCACGATCAGGGCGCCTTCGTGCGTTGCCAGGGCGCGCTCGAAGGTGTCCAGGTCCTCCGGGTAGTGCTGACCGTCGGAGTCGATGGTGATCGCATACCGGTAACCCAGCGACAATGCCTTGATAAAACCCTGCCGTAACGCAAAACCTTTCCCCCGGTTCCGCGCATACGCTACGACAGATACCATCGGAAAACGTGCCAGGATTTCCCCCGTGCGGTCGGTCGATCCGTCGTTGACCACGATGACCCGGGGGGTATGCGCCAGCACGCCCCCGATGACCGTGGAGAGGGTCTCGGCATTATTAAACGTCGGGATCAGGACACAAACGTCGGGCCGTTGCATATCAACCGGCAAATGTAGCATTTTCCAGGTAGTGCTTCCGGTTGGGAAGGACGTTTTTCCGGCTCCATTCGATGTGGAGCGAATAGGGTTCCTTCCGGGCGGGGCAATTGGTGACGGCGCAGTAATGACAACATTCGGGTATACAGGGGTCGGTATGGATAAAGAATTCCACTTCCCCCTTGGTGAAATTGTCGTTGACCGTGGCAGCCAGCCGGGTGATGATCTCGTGCACCGTCTCCAAAGTATAATAGTAGGGTAAGGTGACGTGACAGTCGATGTGGTAGTGCGTCCCGAAGCGCTGGACGCGCATGTTGTGGATGTCGATCCACGCTGGCTCACGGTGCGCGCTCAAAATGCCGACCACCTCGTCGACCACGGTCAGGTCGGTCTCGTCCATCAGCCCGGACACCGACTGCCGGAGGAGCCGGTAGCCGCTCACCAGGATCAGGATACCCGCGATCATCGACGCCAACGGGTCCGCCCATACCAAACCGGTCATCGCGATAAAACCCACCGCCACCAGGACGCCAATGCTCGAATAACTGTCGGACAGGATGTGGCGGCCGTTGCCTTCGAGGGTCAGGGACTGGAGCGCCTTGCCCCGTTTGACCAGCCACCAGCCGAGCAGGCCGTTGGCCGCGCCGCTGACGGCCACCAGCCAGAGCGCCGTGTGCAGGCCGGACAACGGCTGGGGGTGAAAGTAGTGCAGCACCGCCTCGTATACGATCGCCACACCGGCAAAAGCGATCATCGTCCCTTCAAAAGCTATAGAGAAAAACTCGATCTTCCCATGCCCGTAAGGGTGGTTCGTATCGCTCGGTCGCGCCGAGAGGCGGATGCTGTAAAACGCAAACAGCCCCGTGACCACGTTGATGATGGACTCCAGCGCGTCGGACAGGATGACGACCGAACGCGACAGGTAATAGGTGTAAAACTTCAAACCGCAGATCGCCGCGCTAAATATGATAGACCACGTGATCAGCCGGAGCTCCTGCTTCTTCAAGAGGTTATATTAGTGATGAAAGAAGATGTAGGCGATCACGATCGCACACACCACGCCAAGAAAATCGGCCACGAGACCGGTCCAGATGGCGTAGCGTACTTTTTTGATCCCGACGCTGCCAAAGTACAAAGCTATGATCAAAAAAGTTGTCTCCGCTGAATTTTGCATGATGCTCGCGAGCGACCCTACGAATGAATCCGGCGTATAGCGTTTCATGATGTCGAGCATCATCCCCCGGCTACCGGAACCGCTGAACGGGCGCATCAGGGCCACCGGCAGGGCGGGTACGAAATCGGTGTTGACGCCGAGCCTGCCGATCGCCCATCCGAGACCCTGCGTGACATAGTCCAGCGCGCCCGAGTCCCGGAAAAGCCGGATACCGACGAGCATCCCCACCAGGTAGGGCATGATGCGCACGACCACGGCCCAGCCTTCCTTGGCGCCATCGATAAAGGCGTCGAAGATCTTTACCTTTTTTATCAGGCCCGCGGTTAAAAACCCGACGATCAGTATTAGCAGCAACAGGTTTCCCGCGGTTTGGGAAAAGGTATTCCTTTGCGCCTCGCTCAGGGAGTCCACCAGCAGGAGCAATCCCGCGACCAGCCCGGCCATCGCAGCCAGTCCGCCCGCCAGCACCCAGTCGATACGGATCTTCTGTACCACCGTCATCACCAGGATGCTCATGATCGTGCTGGACACCGTCGCCAGCGCGCAGGGCACAAAGATCGCCGCCGGCGCCACGGACCCCATGCTCGCCCGGAAAGCCATGGCGGTCAGCGGGATGAGGGTCAAACCGGAGGTATGGAGGACCAGGAACATGATCTGGGCGTTGCTGGCCGTTTCTTTGTCGGGGTTGAGGGTCTGGAGGCTGTCCATGGCCTTGAGCGCGAAGGGGGTCGCGGCGTTGTCCAGCCCCAGCATGTTCGCCGAGAAGTTCATGACCATGTGGCCCGTCGCCGGGTGATCCTTGGGGACTTCGGGGAAGAGGCGTTTAAAGAACGGCCCCAGCAGCTTCGACAGCCTGTTGACGATCCCCGCCTGCTCCCCTATCTTGAGCAAGCCCAGGAAGAAGATCATCGCCCCGGCCAAAGGGAAGGCCACATCGGTAATTGACGTCTTGGCGGCGTCAAAGACACCTTCCCCAAGAGTTTGGAAGATGTGCGGGTCCCCGGTGATGGCGCACTTGACGCAGGCAACCGCCAGGGCTATCGCAAAAAAGGCAAACCATACGATGTTCAGGGCCATGCGCAAATATATAATATCCGTACCTTTGCGCGCGTTTCCGTCCTGCTCTTGGCGCCTTGCTCCCTCTGCACTTGTGTTGCGGTGCCCGCAAAAACAAGTGCAAAGGGAGCAAGGCGCCAAGAGCAGGACGGGCAATCCTAGGTTCAATCCGAGGTTCAATCAATTGATAATATGGCATTACAAGCTGGTATCGTAGGTCTCCCGAATGTTGGTAAGTCGACACTTTTTAATGCGCTGAGCAACGCAAAGGCCCAGGCGGCTAATTTTCCCTTCTGTACGATAGAGCCCAATGTGGGGGTGATTACGGTCCCGGACGAGCGTCTCATCGAGCTGGAACGCCTTGTCAAACCCCAGCGCGTGGTTCCGACTACCGTCGAAATCGTCGACATAGCAGGGCTGGTCAAGGGCGCCTCCAAGGGCGAAGGGTTGGGTAACCAGTTCCTCGGGAATATCCGCAATACCGATGCTATTATACACGTCCTCCGCTGTTTTGACGACGACAACGTCATCCACGTGGATGGCAGCGTCAACCCCGTCCGGGACAAGGAGATCATCGACATAGAGCTCCAGCTCAAGGACCTCGACGGCGTCGATAAAAAGATCAGCCGCATCGAGAAGCAGGCCAAAGCCGGGGACAAGGACGCCTCCCGCGCCTACGAGATCCTCACGGGTCTCAAGGCGTTTTTGGAATCCGGTCGCAACGCCCGCGCATACGATGTATCCCCCGAGGACAAGGAAAAATACCTTCGGGAATTGGGTCTCCTGACCATCAAACCCGTCATCTACGTCTGCAACGTCGACGAGAAATCGGTCGTCAGCGGGAATAAGCACACCGCCGCCGTCCTGGAAGCCATCAAGGGAGAACAGGCCGAGGTCCTGCTGGTTAGCGCCGAGATCGAAAGCGAGATCGCCGTCATGGAAAGCTTTGAGGACCGGCAGCTGTTCCTGGAGGACATGGGCCTGCACGAAAGCGGCGTCGCCCGGCTGATCAAGTCGACCTATCATTTGCTCCACCTGATCACCTATTTCACCGCCGGCGTCCAGGAAGTCCGCGCTTGGACCATCACCCGCGGCATGCTGGCGCCGCAGGCCGCCGGCGTCATCCACACCGACTTCGAAAAGGGCTTTATCCGCGCGGAGGTGATCCGCTACGCGGACTTCGTAAAGTACGGCTCCGAAGCCGCCTGCCGCGACGCCGGCAAGCTGGCCGTCCAGGGGAAGGATTATACCGTCGAGGACGGGGACATTATGCACTTCCGTTTTAACGTGTAATCCAACCGGAAATCCATCTTTACATCCGGCCCGCTTTGTTTAACTTTAGCGCGTATGCCGCGCCTCAGCCCCTGGCTAGCCCTTTTAACGACTGCGCTTACCTTTTGCGTCCCTGCCGCCGCCCAGGTCGGACAGATCGATAGCCTGAAGGTGACGGGCGCTTTTTCCGTGGATATAGTTTTTACGGGTCCGACCTGCGGGTCGGCAAACGGTACCATCGCCATCATGCCGTCCGCCGGAACGGCGCCCTATCAATATTCCCTGGATGGCGGCGCGGCAAAAAACCAGGGCATATTTTACGGGGTGCCGGCGGGCGCCCATACCCTGCTCACCATCGACGCTTCGGGGCGCAGGGTCACCACGCCGGTGACGCTCGTGTCTATGTTTTCTTCTCCGACGGCCACCGTAGGTGCTTATACGGCCCCGTCCGCCTGCCTGGCCTCGGACGCCATGGTCACGCTTAATGTCAGCGGCGGCGCGCCACCCTACGCCTTTAGCATGGACCAGGTCAATTACCAGGCCGGCAACGTTTTTAACGACCTCCCCAACGGGCAATACTATTTTTTTGTCAGGGACGCCAACGGCTGCACGACCAAGGTGAACGGTCCCCTGCAATACAACTACAACTGCACGCTCATCCCGCAGGGCGTATACGTTTCCTATAGCCAGGGCGCCTGCGGCAACAACGGCTATATCGATATAGAACCGGTGACGGCGGGCGAACCCTGGCCCTATACGTTTTCGACGGACGGCGTCAATTTTCAACATACGAATACCCTCCCGAACCTCTCCCCGGGTCTGACCAGGGTGTATGTAAAAGACGCGTCGGACAATGAATTCATGGAAGCCGTCGTGATCTATCCGAACTGCGTCGTGTTGACACCGACCCTGGTGACGCCGGACTGCGGCTCCGTTAACGGCGCTATCATTGCGCAGGCATCCATGGGTACCCCGCCCTATGCGTATTCACTCGACGGGGGCGCTACGTTCCAATACAGCCCGGTGTTCGGGGGGCTCGCCCCCGGTACTTACAAACTTTTTGCAAAGGACGCCAACGGGCAGCTCGCCGGTATGGACGTATCCCTGGGCTCCGGTTGTCTCTCGATCGCGGCCGTCAGCGTGAACGGCCGTTGCGGAGTCCCCGACGGCTCCGTCACCGGTAGGCCTACCGGCGGTTTTCCGCCTTACGAGTATTCCCTCGACGGATCGCCCTTCCAAAACAGCAATATTTTTACGGGTCTTGGCGCGGGTTCTTACACCATAACGGTCCGGGATTCACGGGGCGTGATCGCTTCTACGGTGATCCCCCTTTCGGTATCGCCGGCGCCTTCCCTGACACTGACCGGCACGACCGTGAGCTGTAAGAACAATGACGGGACGATCACGGCGGTGGCCTCGGGCGGCCTTGCACCCTATACCTATTCCCCTGACGGTGTCCATTTTGTCGTCGGCGGCATTATTTCATCACTGGACACCGGTTTGCACAAGGTATGGACCATGGACGCGGCCGGCTGCACGGCCTCCGATACGCTGACGCTACGCGTATTGGACGACGTGACCGTCGATGCCGGGAGCGCGGCCACCATTTGTCAGGGCGGCGGCACGAGGCTGGCCGGCGCTTCCAACGCCCCCCGCGTCGCCTGGTCACCCGCGACCGGCCTCACCCAAACGGCGTCGCTTTCGCCGGTGGCTTCGCCGTCCGTTACGACGGTCTATACCCTCACCGCCACCAACGGCGTCTGTGTGGACAGCGATTCCGTAAAGATCATGGTGAACCCCGCGCCCATCGCGGTGGCGGGTCCGCGGGCCGCCGTTTGCTACGGCGGCTCGGGCCAGCTCCACGGCGGTGGCGGCGTCCAGTACCTCTGGAGCCCCGCTGCCGGTCTTTCCGATACCCGCACCGCCGATCCCGTCGTCCAGGGCCTCACCCAAACCACGACGTATTCCCTGAACGTCATCGACGCCAACGGCTGCACGTCGCTGGCGCCCTCCACGGTAACGGTTACCGTCGACCCGCCGGCGCCGCTATTTGCCGGCGACGATACCACCGTGGCCACCGGCCAGCCCGTACCCCTGTCGGCGCGGGACGTCGATAATACCGGGTTTACGTCTTTTGTCTGGTCGCCCCCCGACGGACTCAGCAACCCCATGATCGCCGCCCCGGTCGCCCAGCCCACCGCGAGTGTGCGGTACACCGTAACCGCCACCACCCCCGCCGGCTGTGAGGGCGTCGCCGCCGTCACGATCAAGGTCTTCCGGGGCCCGGACATCTACGTGCCCGGCGCGTTCACCCCCAACGGCGACGGCGTCAACGACGTGCTCCGTATCGTCCCCGTCGGCATCAAGGACTTCAAAGAGTTCCTCGTCGTCGACCGCTGGGGCAAGACCGTTTTCCGCACCGCGAACCCCGACGTCGTCTGGGATGGCGCCCGCGCGCCTGCAGGCGTGTATGTTTGGATGGTTGCGGGGATCGATGTCAATGGGGGGCTTGTGCAGAAGAGGGGGACGGTTGTGCTGATACGATAGCGACGAACTTTCAAAACAATAAAATTCAACCATGGGTCTTTTCACAACTGTTCTTCACGTTTATCAAAGGAGCCAAACCGATGTCGCCAACGCAGTGGCCGATGAGCTGACACAAATGCACGGCATCCATAAAATCAATACGTCACTGGCCTCCGGAGACGTACTGGAGGGAAGATTTAAACAAGGCATTACCTACCTGACTACGGAACAGCATGGCAATTGGACAACCGTCATCGAAATAGCCGTCAACCTCGATAAGCCCTTTTACCTGTACGACCTGACCAATGGCCTGAGCAAGCGGTTGAACACCTATGCCTTATCATTTCACCTGCACGATGGCGACGTGCTTCTCTATAATCTGGATAAAGACGGCGAACCGCTGGATGGCTATAACAGCGATTATCAATATTTCCTGGAGGAGCCAGCCGAGCTCGATGACATGCTGAGTCAAAGACATTCTCCTCAACCCTTCAAAGACGTTTTACCTCCGGCGAAAAATGTCGACCATTTGAATGCCATCCTGAATGAGGGATATTGGAAGGCTTTTGACGATAATGCACTGGACGAGGACGGCGTCTGTCCAGAAGAGTATTTCGTCGACGAAGAAGAACGGTTCGAAAGGGTCGGCAAGTACCTGGAAATATTCTCAAACGACGAATATCCCTTTGCCAACTGGCAGGAACATCGGGACAAGCTACAACTGGACCAATGCATATTATTGACCGGCGAGCTATAATTGGCTCCTTCCTTTTGTGCTGCGTGATCGTAGCTTCAGCACAGCTGTCTTTCCCGAAAGGCTTTAAGCGTGTAAAAGGCGAAAACCTTACAGGCGTTGACGACGTATACTCCAACGGCAGGTATTCATTCCAAACCCACAGGGTTTCAGTAGCCTATGACCAATATACGGGCAACGACGAGGCGTTTTCACGCTACGTCAGCACGGACTTTGGCTTCCCCTTCCATCGGACGAAAGACGGGCTCCTCTGGGGGACGGGCAAGAGTGGCGGATTTTATTCCTATATCGTAGTCGATTGGAGCGGAGACGCCTTCGAGTTATTTTCCAAATACGACGACGAGGGGTTTTCCTTTTATTCCAGATGGCTTCTTTCGACGATCAGGGGTATGCACAGGGAGGGAAAGATGATTATATTCCCGATGGAAGGTTGACGGCGGCGGCGGAGATCAATTTTTCCCCTATCAATGTAATGGTCTTTTCCCAAGGGTGCCCGAACCAAACATTTTGTCGGTCTTTGGTGATAAAATATATAATAGTCGCCATTGGGGATAAAAGAGATGGGTGCGTCCTCCCGCAAGAAATCTACGGTTAATCGCCTCGGTTCAAAATAGAAACAGTCGTGTTGCCAGTCCAGGACATAAATGGCTTCTCCTTTTTGCGTAATCCCGACAAAAGTCTAATATCGTCCTGGGCGGCCTCAAGGCACCTTTACCACCGCCTCCTCCCCATTCCAGAGCCCGCCGCTCAGGTGCAGGTTGTAGGTGCCCTCGTGGGGGACCTCGAAGATGAGCAGGCCGGACTTGGTGATGTTCGGGTTGCACTCTTTGGCGAAAAGGGTTTCCTTGCCGGCCATTTCGAGGGCGGACTCGCCGTCGGAAGAGCTTTCGAACTCGGTGCCCTTGTCGTCGGTTAATTTAAAGAGGGAATTGTCGAGGGTGTGTTCTTCCTTGTCGTTGTTCCGGAAGGTGACATTTATCACGAGGAAAACGCCGTCGGCTTTTTTCTGGTCGAGCTCGCCGCCGACCTCTTTCAGGAATTTGGCGTTGTTGACGACATACGAGAAGTTGCCTACGTCGACCGGGTCGCCGATGTTCTTAGAGGTGGGCGAGGCGACGGCGGCGGTAGGGCTGGATGAGTCGCCGCCACAGGCGGCAAGGCTGACGACGAGGGTCAGCATGATGAATATTTTCATTTTACGGTTTTGAGGTTATACGGTACATTCAGGAAGACTCAATAGATTGTCCGGGCGATAGGCATCCGCCTCCGTCTTGAGGTATTTCCGGCCATTTCGCTGCGCAACGACGACATTTACGCTGCGACCTTTTACG